>JAKASB010000058.1 GCA_021828255.1 bacterium
GGGACGAGGATGAAATCGGAAGACCCGAAAGCCCTTTCGGATTTATTAGAAAATCCCCTTATATTTTATTCGGTTAAATCATTAATAGATGCCGGAAAAGAATTTAACGTGCGCAGAGGGTTAAGCAAATACAGGGTTTTATTGGATAAAATAGGAACGGTGGTAGGACATAAAGGAGAACTTGTCAGAAATTACCTTTCAAAAGAAAAAAGGCTTAAAAGAAAAGGGTTATTTCTAGACTTTGCCGTTCAAGAAAAATATCTTGGCACCGGAGACGCCGCCAAAAAAGCTCTCGATATGTTTCCGGAAGATGCAAAAGAAACGGACATATTAATTTTGCCGTGCGATATGCCCTTGATAAAACCGGAAACTTTTATCGAAACTATAAAATTTCATTTAGATAACGATAACGACCTGACTATTTTATCGGTAGAAGCCGAAAATCCCTATTCCTACGGCAGAATTTTAAGGGACGCGGAAGGTTCCGTCGAGAAAATAGTCGAAGAAAAAGAGCTATTAGATTATCCGCCGGAAACCGCCGGAATAAAAGAAATTAATTCTGGAGTTTATATAGCCAAACTGAGCCTTCTTAAAAAATTTATAAAGTATATTAAGCCGAACAATCGAAAACAAGAATATTACCTTACCGATATAGTCAATATTTTTTATAAGGCCGGATTAAAAACCGTTTGCTATAAATCAAGCAACTTTGAAGAATTTGCCGGCGTAAATTCAAAAATAGATTTACTAAATGTTCAAAAAATATTGCAAAAAATATTAATTGAAAATTTAATAAAAAAAGGAGTAAATTTTGTATCTGACGGTAACGTTTATATCGGCTATAACGTTAAAATAGGTGAGGATTCGATAATTTATCCGGGCATCTTTATATCGGGAAGAACTTTTATAATGAAAGGAGTAACTATCGAAAACGGATGCGTCATAAAAGATTCAGTTATATTTGATAATACAAAAATAAAAAGCTACAGTGTTATCGAAAATTCCATCGTTATGAACGACGTTCAGATTGGACCATTTGCGAGGCTAAGACCCGAAACTTATATATCGGAAGGCAGCAGGATAGGAAATTTCGTAGAGGTTAAAAAATCGTTTATCGGTAAAAATACTAAAGCGTCGCATTTAAGCTACATAGGGGATGCCCGCATCGGGGACGGCGTCAATATAGGCGCCGGAGTTATAACATGTAATTATGACGGAAGTAAGAAGCATAAAACTATCATAGAAGACGGATGTTTTATCGGTTCTGATTCACAACTTGTCGCACCCGTTAAAGTTGGGAAAAATTCTTACGTAGGTTCTGGAACCACCGTAACTAAAGATGTTCCTGAAGGCGCGCTTGCAATATCGAGGACGCCCCAGCGGAATATAGACGGCTGGATGCTGAGAAGAACTGCGGCTAAAAGACGAAAAAACAAGAAAGGAGAAAAATAAAAATGTGCGGGATTATGGGATTTTCAAGGGGATTTTCAGGAGACTTAAGTCGAGAAAGTCAAGAAATTAGAGAAAGTAGAGAAAGTTCCGTAGATATAGTTTTAAACGGACTTAAAAACCTTGAATACAGGGGATACGATTCTTCGGGTATTGCATATTACGAAGAAAAAGAAAAAAAGATAAAATGCATTAAAAAATCGGGAAAATTAGTAAATCTTTCGACCGAATTCAGCTGTGCAAAGCCGGTAAAATCAAATATGGCTATCGGACATATAAGGTGGGCGACGCACGGAAAGCCTACGGACGACAATGCCCATCCTCATCTCGACTGTACAGGTAATATCGCTATAGTTCATAATGGGATAATAGAAAATTATTCTGTTTTAAAAAACAGGCTTATAAAAAAAGGACATAAATTTATTACGCCGACCGATTCGGAAGTTATCGCCCATTTAATCGAAGATTATATTAATGAAGGCAAATCTTTCTATGAAGCGGTGAGGCTTTCCTCGTTGGAATTTTCCGGCGCTTTTGCCGTTTTAGTATTAAATGCGCCGGAAAAAAGCATTGCGGCGGTAAAATATGGTCCCCCTTTGGTTATGGTAAATAAAGGCGGCGATATTTATTTTGCGAGTGACGTTTCGCCGCTGATAGAATATTCCGACGAAGTTATATATCTAAAAAATTCTGAGATAGCATATTTTCATGACGGAAAATTAGAATTAACGAATTTTAAAGGCAAAAAAATAGGTAAAACCGTTACTAAAATTGACTGGGACGCTTCGAGGTCGGTGAAGACCGGTTTTTCCCATTTTATGCAAAAAGAGATATTTGAACAGCCGTCGTGTCTTCTAGACGCATTTTCGTCCAGAATAATATCTGTAAACGGGAGCGCGCATTCGTTTTCGGATTTCAAGATTTTGCTTGAAAACGTAAAACTTACCAAAAAAGACATAATAAACGCATCAAGGATAGTCATAACTGCCTGCGGTTCTTCTTATTATGCCGGTCTTGCCATTAAGTATATGACCGAAACGATTTGCGGTATTCCGGTAATAGTCGAATATGGTTCGGAATTCAGATACGAAAATTTTCCTATCTCAAAAGACGATATATTTATAGGCATCTCGCAGTCGGGGGAAACCGCCGATACAAACAGCGCGCTCGAGCTTGCAAAAACCGGACATGCCGGTATACTGTCTATCACTAACGTCCCCGGCTCGCAGATAACCACTATGTCCAATAAAGGCGTAATATACACACATGCGGGTCCTGAAATAGGGGTTGCATCTACCAAGGCATTTACTACTCAGCTTTTATGCGGTCTGCTTTTGGCTTTGCATATCAGGGAAATTAAAGGATATATTCCTGCGAGTGAAGGCATTAACGGTCTTAATATTTTTAAGGATATGGTCGAACTGCCTAAAAAAGTCGAGCAAATTCTTTTTATGAATGAAGCGGTTAAAGAAATAGCAAAAAAATATTATAAAAACGCCAATTTTTTATATTTAGGAAGAGGAATATTATATCCTATAGCTCTTGAAGGAGCTTTAAAATTAAAAGAAATTTCATATATTCATGCCGAAGGTTATCCTGCCGGAGAAATGAAACACGGTCCTATTGCCCTTGTGGACGAGAATATGCCTGTATTATTCCTTTTATCCAATAACACGCTTGCGCCCAAAACAATATCGAATATCGAGGAGATAAAGGCAAGGGGCGGCAGGATTATTGCAGTTGCAGATTACGAGCCGGAAATAGAAGGCCTTTCGGATTTAATAAAAATTCCGGAAACTTCGGAAGTTCTTAGCCCGATACTCTATACTATCCCTCTTCAGCTTCTGGCTTATCATATCGCCGCTCTAAAGGGAACGGATATAGACCAACCTAGAAATCTTGCAAAAAGCGTAACCGTGGAGTAAAATAGTTCTGCAGGAAAATTTTAATTATAAATAATATCAATATAATACATTTTGTCCATTTTGAAAAATTCACAAGTTAACTTTAGTGATGACGCCGCCTATCTTAAAGGTTTAAATGAAGAACAGCTTAAAGCAGTTCTTCACGAAGACGGTCCGCTTTTAATACTTGCCGGAGCCGGTTCCGGCAAGACGCGGGTTATAACTTTGCGGGCGGTTCATCTTATAAGAACGGGCAGGGCAAAACCGTATAATATTTTGGGCGTTACGTTTACCAATAAAGCGGCACGCGAAATGAAAGAAAGAATAAAAAAAGCCCTAGAGCATGAAAAGTATGAAAGCGGCCGAGAATTTTCGGAATATGAAGAAAACGCTTATGGAAGCGGACGTGAACTGCCGGAATTTTCAACTTTCCATTCTTTTTGTCTTAAACTTTTACGCAGGCATGCAGATTTAATAGGCTACGAAAGGTCTTTTGTAGTTTTCGATGAAGACGATTCTATAAAGGTAATATCTAAAATTATCAAATCGCTCAATCTGAACGAAAAAATTATTACCCCTTCTAAAGCAAAATATTTTATCGAAAAAAATAAACATTCCTACATAAATGCAGGTGAATCTTTTGAAACTGTCAAGGCATGGGAAAGGGATTATGCCGTCATATATTCGGAATATGCAAAAAAACTTAAAGAAAGCAACGCAATGGATTTTAACGACCTTTTGTTCAACACAGTCAGACTTTTTCAAAATAATCCGGCAGTTCTCGAAAAGTATTCTAATCTTTATAAATATATTATGGTTGATGAATTTCAGGATACTAATTACATACAGGACAAGATTGTTAAGCTTCTTGCGGACAAGCATAAAAATATATGCGTTGTAGGAGACGACGACCAGTCTATTTACAGTTTTAGGGGTGCAACAATCGATAACATTTTAAGTTTCGAAAAAACTTACCCGGGTTGTTCGGTGATAAAGTTGGAAAGAAACTACCGCTCTACGAAAAACATTTTAAACGCAGCATCCATTCTCGTCAGCGAAAATAAACTGAGGAAAGATAAAACGCTTAAAACAGATAAAAAAGGCGAGGGAAGCAGAATAACTATTTATCAAGCAAATAACGATTTTTCGGAAAGTTATTATATAGCCAAAGAAATAAGAAGGCTTATAAGGGAAGACGGATATTCCAATAAGGATATAGCGATATTATACAGGGCTAATTTCCAGTCGAGGGTTATAGAAGACAGACTGATAAAAGAAAGCATAAGATATAACATATACGGCGGGTTAAAGTTTTATCAGAGAAAAGAGATAAAAGATATTTTATCCTTCCTGCGGTTTGCCGTAAACCCTAAAGACGTAATCAGTTTTGAAAGAAGCATCCAGTGCGTTCCGACAGGCGCAGGAGAAAAAACTATAAAAAACATCGAGGATATTGCATCTAAGAACGGTGCCGATATTTTGACGGCGTTAAAATCTGGATTATTATCCTCTCTCAGAGGACTTAACAAAACCATGTTCGCGTCGTCTGCGCCGCCGCCGCTTTCCCATTTTTCCGGCGCAGCCGGTAAAGGCAGGGATATTATCGAAACTAATTCCGGTATCGTGAATTATTTTGATATAATATTAAAAGTAAAATCGGAAATAGAATCCGAAATGAGTAACAATCCTGCATCTGCGGCGGAAGACAAAAACGAAAAGAAATCCGGTTCTAATCAGGGCGATAAATTGGCGGATATAATAAACTTCGTATATAAGGCTTCCGGTTATGAAGCCATGCTTAAAGCTGGAGTATCCAAGGCTAACGAACTAGACGGAAACAGGATAGAAAATATCGAAGAATTAATCAACGCTTCCCATGAGTTTGACGATATTACCGAGTTTTTAGATCAGAGCGCAATTAACGATACTAAAGAAGAACCGGACGCAAGGGACGGCTCCGATATAACAAAGGTGTCGCTTATGACCATTCACAGTGCAAAAGGGCTTGAATTTCCCGTGGTTTTTATAACCGGTCTCGAAGAACATCTTTTTCCGCACATAAGGTCTTTAGATAACGAATTGTCTTTGGAAGAGGAAAGAAGACTCTGCTATGTCGGTATAACAAGGGCTAAGGAAAAACTTTATCTTACATGGTCTAAAAGGAGAAGGTCGGGCAAGGAATACAAATACAATATGCCTTCGAGATTTTTAAAGGAAATACCTGAAGAATTAACGGAAGAAATTATAGATACCTACGAATATTATTAATAAATAATAAAAAAGACTTGGAGAGAGGAGAGGCTTAAAAAAAATGAAAAACGAGAATGTTAATGTTATAGATATAAACCATGTAATGAGACTTGCCAAGTTGGATTTGAGCGAAAAAGACCTTGAACATTTTGGGTCGGAATTAAATAAGATACTAGATTATATAAATATGATTCAGGAAGCCGACATTTCAAAGATTACAGGTATTTTGGATGAATTAGAATATGATAAATTAACTTTAGGGACGGATTTAAACGACAAATTCTATAAAGACTGTCGTATAGACGAGTGTAAAATCGACGATAGTTTTGATTTTGGTATAGTAAAAAGTGACGCTCCTAATTTTGAAACTCAGGCCGCAGGTTCCGAAAACGGTTTTTTTGTCGTGCCTCAGATTATAGAATAAGATTTCTAACTGTAACTACCTAAAGCATTTAAAACATTTAAAAGTAAGCATTTATACAATAACGAGGTAATTATAAATGACGGATGATTTATATAAGTTGACGATCGGCGAACTCGGCGGTCTTCTAAGAAGCAAAGAAGCAAAAAGCGTAGATATTTTAAATTCATATATAAAAAGAATTAACGAATTAGACCCAAAGATTTTGGCATACCTTTATAACGACTTTGACGAAGCTATGAAAAATGCCGAAGCCGCCGACAAAATAATTCAGTCCGGTAAGGATTTTTTTCCGCTCACAGGTATACCGCTTGCAATAAAAGATATTTTTTTAATCAAAGGTAAAAAGACGACGTGCGCCTCAAAAATATTAGATAATTTTATTAGTCCTTACGATTCGACTGTTGTAAAGAAACTCAAAGATAATAATTACGTTTTTCTTGGAAAAACAAATCTTGATGAATTTGCGATGGGTTCTTCAACCGAAAACAGCGGATATAAAATAACAAAAAACCCTTACGATTTGAATAGGGTTCCGGGTGGTTCAAGCGGAGGTTCCGCCGCATCGGTTGCCGCGGATTTATGCGCCGGCTCTTTCGGAACGGATACAGGAGGTTCTGTCAGACAGCCCGCCGCCCTTTGCGGCGTAGTCGGATTGAAGCCGACTTATGGTTTGATTTCCAGATACGGAATTATCGCTTTTAGTTCTTCTTTAGATCAAGCAGGCGTGCTTGTTAAAGATATTACCGATGCCGCTATTATGCTTGATGCTGTCGCGGGATTCGACGAAAAAGACCAGACTACAAGAAGATTTAAGTCTAAAGATTATGCCGGAATACTAAAAAATATGGATAAATCCTTATTGAAAGGGTTTAAAGTTGGGATGCCGGTCGAATTTTTTTCGGACGGCTTAGACCCCGAAATTAATTCAAAAATTTTAGAAATAAAGGATTTATTAAAAGATATGGGCGCAAGCATCGTAGATATATCTCTTTCCGATACTAAATATTCGGTTGCAGCTTACTATATAATTGCCACGAGCGAGGCAAGTTCAAATTTGGAAAGATACGACGGTATAAGGTTCGGTCACAGACATAAAGAAGAAAAAGGCATTCAAAGTTTAGACGACCTTTATAGAAAATCGAGAGAGACCGGATTTGGAAATGAGGTGAAAAGGCGTATAATTCTGGGTACTTTTGCCTTATCCGCAGGCTATTACGATGCTTATTATAAAAAAGCGTCTTTAGTCAGAAAGCTGATTATAAAAAACTATAAAGACGCATTTGAAAAAGTAGATATTATTATCGGGCCTACTTCACCTACGCCGGCATTTTTAATCGGCGAAAAGACCGCCGATCCTTTAAGTATGTATTTGTCCGATATTTACACAATTTCCGTCAATCTTGCGTATTTACCTGGATTAAGCATGCCGATAGGCATCGTAAAAAATCCGTCAAAGCCTGACGGCGTTCTTCCGGTAGGATTGCAGATTATTTCCCCGTGGGCGGCGGAAGACAGACTGCTTTCGGTTGCAAAAATAATAGAGGATGAGGTCAAGTTCAGAGAAAATGCCGGATTTAGAAAATTGGATATCTAGACATATATAATAACGGATTTTAAATATAAAGAAAGGGGTGATAAATTAATTTTGACAAATTTTTACGATTGATGTAATATAAATGGTAACGATTACGATACATAATTAAAATATAATTAATACATAGCAGGTTGAGTATGAAATTCATTCCATCGAGGGATTTAAGATTAAAAACGGCATCGGTTTTAAACGAACTAAAAAAAGAAGGCGAAATTATTATAACCTCTAACGGGAAGCCTTCGTCCCTTATGTTGCCCGTCGACGAAACAAACTTAGAGCAAGTTCTTTTTTTTGTTAAATCGATGAAGACAAAGGCTGCTGTCAGAAATATGAGGATTACCTTTAAAAAAAATAAAATTTCCGCCGAAGATATAGATAAAGAGATAAATGCCGTAAGAAAAGAAATATTATGATTCTGGTAATAGATACAAACGTATTTATTTCAGGATTTATTTCCGAAAGCTATCCATGGAGAATACTAGATTATTTTTTGGATAAAAGATTTACACTCGCTCTTGACGACAGAATATATTTAGAATATTCCTCGCCTCGTATATATTAATTTTTTTCATAATTTATTTAAAACCGCATTTAATTTTTATTTACCGGATCGGCCGGATAAAGCTTAATTTAAAGTATTTATTATTATAGACTAAGTCATTGGCCAAATCAATTAAATTTTACTAAAAATTTTTACCGTTTGTTCCCGTATGAATTCTTGTATTAAAATTTAAATAAACCTGCAGGTCAAAACGAAAGCGCCGAAAATTATGCAACAGAAAGCAAGCGGATAAAGGGCGTTTATTTAGTATTAGATTGAAATAACTTTTTTCATATTTTATTTATATTATTTTGAATAATTATACTCGCTTATAGGTTTTAAATGAACCGTAATGCTCCCAAAAGTAAGTAAGGGGGTATGAGGTAACAAAATCTTTTAAGAGTGTAAAATTAATGTCTTAACCGTGTATCCAAAAAAGTGTTGCAATTCCAGGGTTCACGTATTAAAATAAGCATAATCAATAAAGAAAATTTATGCTATGAGGTT
>JAKASB010000059.1 GCA_021828255.1 bacterium
TGAAAAGGGGCACGATAAAAGGCAAGCACGGATACGAGATTGAAGCAAATAAAGCTCTTAGCGAAATAAACCCGGACGATTACGACATGCTTATACTTCCGGGAGGAAAAGCTCCGGAAACCGTCAGAAAGGATAAAGACGCGGTTAGAATCGCTAAATCTTTTTTTGAAAAAGAAAAACCGGTTTCCGCAATATGTCATGGACCGCAAACTTTAATTACGGCAGGGCTTTTAAAAGGCAGACATGCAACATCTTACAAGACTGTTGCTCCTGAACTTCAAGAAGCGGGCGCTTTATATATTGATAAAGATGTTGTGGTTGACGGCAATCTTGTAACATCGAGGCAACCGTCCGACCTCCCCGTTTTTTTAAGGGAAACCATAAAAAAATTAAACGAAATCAAAAAATAAGCATCAATAAGTATGATCCCTTAAATACGCAAAAATATATAAAAATGCCAATTTAATCTAATTTTTGGGGGAGATTAACAATGGAAAAAATGGAAAAAAGCTTGAAAGAAGAATTACTTAAAAATCTTGGCAGCGGAATAAAATTAATTCTTATTCTTATTTCCGCCTTTTTGTTTTTCGCAGCTATGATAAGTATAGCCTCAGCAGGACAGGTGCGTCACATTGCTAATAGCTCTCGGCTCATAAACAGAGGCAGGTATTTAGTTGAAAACGTCGGTAAATGCGCCGACTGCCACACGCCGAGGGACAGATTCGGTCGCCTCATAAAATCAAAATGGCTCGAAGGGACAGTTCTCAATCTAAAGCCGATACACCCGGTACCCGGCTGGGCGGGCAAGACCCCCGACATTGCAGGTCTTCCACATGGATGGACGCAAAAAGATATGATTAAATTTTTAACGACCGGCATCAATATAAAAGGCAAGTTTGCAAGACCGCCCATGCCCGGATACAGGTTGACAAAAGAAGACGCCATTGCTGTTACGGATTATCTATTATCTCTTAAAAACTTAAGCTCAAAGAAATAAGTAAAAAAAGGTTCGTCTTATTGTGAATTATAAATTACGAAAGAAAAGATAACTCCGGGGTCGGATATTCTAGTTTAGTTTATTAATTTTTTTCTATCTAAAAAACTATATCTAAGTAGTTTATTCTTTTCTGAAGGTTGCGGCGGCTCATACCGATGATTTGGGCGGTTTTAGTGATATTGTTATTATTTTCTTTTAATTTGCGCGTGAGATATGCTTTTTCAAAATCCTCTTTTGCTTTTTTAAAAGAGCCTTCCGCCATATAGCTTTCATAATCTTCATAACCCTCGTTATACCCGTCCGGCTTTGTTGCCATTTCTGCACCGGAATCGATTGCGTCTTTTTCTTTTTTAGTAGCCGGAGATTTAATTTTTAATTCACTTATAACGTCTTTTTCGGTTATCTTGTCATGCATGTTTAAAATAGAAAATCTTTCGATAATATTTTTTAATTCCCTGACGTTTCCCGGCCAGTCGTAATCTTTTAAAATATTTACGACATTTTTGTCTATTTCCAATTTTCCGGCGTTATTGCCGAAAATTTTGATAAAATAATCTATCAATAAAGGAATATCGTTTCTCCTTTCCCTTAGCGGCGGGATATAAAGCGGGATAACATTAAGCCTGAAAAATAAATCGCTTCTGAATCTGCCTGCAGGTATTTCCGTTTCAAGATATTTATTAGTAGCCGCAATAACTCTGACGTCCGACTCTATTTCACCTTCTCCGCCGACCCTTTGAAATTTGTTTTCCTGCAAAACCCTCAATATTTTAGACTGCATTCTTAAACTCATATCTCCTATTTCGTCCAGAAAAATAGTTCCGCCGTCCGCCAGCTCAAATTTTCCCTTTTTCCTTGCATTCGCTCCGGTGAACGCCCCTTTTTCGTAGCCGAAAATTTCGCTTTCTATAAGCTCTTCCGGTATAGCGGCGCAATTTATAGCTATAAAAGGTTCGTCTTTTCTTAAACTGTTAAGATGAACCGCCCTTGCCGCAATTTCCTTGCCCGTGCCGTTTTCTCCGGTAATAAGCACAGGGGCGGAAGACGGTGCGGCTCTTAAAATTTTCTCTTTTAAAGACTTAATACTTTCCGTTTCTCCGATAAATTCAAATCCTTCAGGCAGACTTTCCGCCAGAATGGTTTTCTTTTCACTTAGACTGTTAAATTTTACGGCATTTTCGACGGTAATAACCAATCTGTCCAAAGACAGCGGCTTTTCTATAAAATCGTATGCGCCTATCTTAATAGTTTTAATAGCGGTGTCTATATCGGAATGACCAGAAATCATAATAACCGGAATGTTTTTATTTATTTTAACCATCTCGCTCAAAATATCCGCTCCGTCCCTGTCTGGAAGCCATACGTCGAGCAAAACGGCGTTAGGCGTTTTTTCTTTAAAAGCCGTAAATCCCCTATCGCCGTTTCCTTCTAAAATCACGCTATAGCCTTCATCTTTCAATATTCCGGCTAAAGAATTTCTTATGCTCTCTTCGTCGTCTATTACCAGTACCGTTTTCATTTTACCGTGCCTTTTTTCATATATGTTACAGAAATAACATAACTTTGTTGACGTTCGTTTAAAGTTTATTAACCAGTAATTCTATTATAAAATCGGCTCCGCCGTTTTCATTATTTCTTGCGCTTATCACGGCATTGTTTTCCATCATAATGTTTTTCGTAATTGCAAGACCCAGTCCTGTTCCTCCCTGTTTCGTGGAAAAGTACGGCTCATACATATTCTGCATCACTTCATCTTTTATGCCGGTTCCGTTATCGGAAAAAATTATCCTTATTTTATTCCCGTTCAAGTTTTCGTCTTTTACCAGCCCTGTAATTATTTTAATATTGCCTTTATAACTTGCGGCGATAATACTGCCCGAACCGGCGCCTATTTTATCTATAGACTTTAAAGCTATACTAAATACCGCATTATCGATAATGTTCATAAATGCTCTTTTCATTTGTCTCTTATCAACAAAAGTTTTAAGCAGATTACCGCTAAGCTCTTCAATAAATTCTATATCTCTATGTGCATTTTTGTAAAGTATAATAACCTCGTCTATTAAAGAATTCAAATCGGTTAATTCAAAATTAGCCTTGGGAAGCCTTGCGTAAAGCGAGAATTCATCTACGAGGTTTTTTAAATCATCAACCTCTTTAATGATGGTATCGATAGAATTGTTAAAAACGTCGTCGTCAGAATTAATTTTGCTTCCGTATTTTCTTTTGAGCCTTTCCGCCGAAAGTCTGATAGGGGTTAAAGGATTTTTTATTTCGTGCGACATGCGTTTTGCGACTTCTTCCCATGCCGCGACCCTCTGAGCTTTCATCATATCGGTAGTATCGTTTAGAACGATAATAAAACCTATATAACTGCCTATTTCATCCTTTAACACGGTGAGATTAACTATATATACCTTTAAACTGCCGCCTATATTTAATTTTATCTCTTTTGTTAAAGTTTCTTTGTCGGTTTTAGTCAAATCTTTAATGATGCTTCTTATATCGGAAAAAATGGATTTGTCGAAAACATCCTTATAGTTTCTACCCACAGCATCTTTATTGCCTATTCCAAACATATCTTCGGCGGCACTATTTAAGCTTCTGATTTTTCCGGTAGAATCTATGGCTATAACGCCCGCATGGATATTTTTCAATATTATCTCCATAAATCTTCTTCGTCTGTCTATTTCTTCATTGACTTTTTTTAAACCTGCATTGGCCTTTTCTATCTCTTCTTTATTATTTTTTAAGTCAAAAGCCATTGCATTGAAAGAATTTACAAGCATTCCTATTTCGTCGTCAGATTCCCTACGCACATTTATATCTAAATCTCCGGATGCTACCTTTTTTGTCCCTTCGACTAAGTCTATAATAGGATTAGTCAGCTTTTTCGACAGATAAAAACCAACCCATGAAGATATAAACAAAACAATAAGCGTAAATATCGAAAAAAATATGAGGTAGGTCGTCTCCATAGGATTTTTTATGAACCTGATCTGCGAATATTCCTTATAAAAATGATTAAGCCATTCTATTTTCCGGTTAACGTCGGCATCCCTGACGCTCTTAATCAGTCCGCTTTTGCGGCGGACTATGCTCGAGGTATAATTCATAGCTTTTTCGAATCTAAGCGAATACCATTTATTTATAATATTAGAAGCAAAACCGGTAGCAATCACAACGATAAACATAAAAATAGACGGAACGACGCTTACTATTACAAATAATCCTACAAGCTTCGTTCTCAGTTTTGCCCCGATTACGCCTCTTTTGCGTTCTATTATTAATTTGACGACATTCCTCAGGACAAGGAACGACATCAGCAGAAATAATACTATCGTAATATTTATATAGGCATAGACGATAATCTTGGACGTTACCGAAACATTAGAGAAAGAAATCATCCTTAATTCTTCAAATGTGGAGAAAATCACAAGAAAAAATATTATAGCCGCAAAGATAATTTCTCTTTTAATTTTTATCTTTTCAGGATCTTTTTTATTCATTTTGGCATATATGCTTTATTTAATATAAGTTTTATTGTATCATAAAAATATATGAAAATATTAGTCCTCGGATGCGGCACCTCGACGGGCGTCCCCTTAATAGGATGCACATGTAGAATTTGCGTTTCGGAAAACCCAAAAAATAAAAGACTGAGACCTTCCATTCTGGTATCGGAAAATAATTTTGATATCCTGATAGATACCGCACCCGATTTAAGAACTCAGGCATTAAAATTTAACGTTAAAAATATCGACGCCGTTTTATATACTCATACTCATGCCGACCATATTTTCGGTATAGACGACTTAAGGATGTTTAATTATTTAAAAAATTTAAAAAAAGACGATAATAAATTTATTCCTATTCCGATATACGCTTCTGAAACTGCTATAAATTTTATTAAAAATAAATTCGATTATATATTTAAAGATAAATCAGAATCCAGCAAACCTTATCTTATTCCTAATGTAGTAAGAGGCTCCTTAGAAATAAAACCTGGATTAAAAATTACACCTATTCCAGTTTTTCACGGTAAAAATTTAATATACGGATACAGGATAAACGATTTTGCATATATTACCGACGTTTCCTCTATACCGGAACCGTCGTTCGATTTATTGAAAGGCTTAAAGGGGCTGATGATAGACACCCTCAGATATAAACCGCATCCTACGCACCTAAGCATCGAAGAGGCAGTTCTGATTTCCGAAAGAATAAATCCCGCAAAAACATATTTCACCCATATGGGGCATAACGTAGATTACGAAGAAATAACCGGCATTTGCCAATGCAGGTCTAACAACTTAATACCGGCATATGATGGATTAAATTTTGAATTATAAAAAACAGCCGGCAACAATTAGTCGATATCCATTATAAGATATAAAGCAAACGATAAGAATATAATATCGGACATAAATGCCGACAGCATAGGATTGAGCTGGGCAGACTCTCCGAGAGACAAAGCTATGGAATTTATAACCCACCATGTGAAAGCAAATACTAAGCTGATGCCTATAGAAACAGGAGAATTGCCCTTTTTTCCAAGCGAAAGCCCGATAGAAATTCCTATCAGAATAAGAATTAAATTGATAAACGGAAAAGATAATTTAGAATAATAACTCGTCAGAATATAGCTTAAGCCCGATTCAGATTTTTTTGCTACCTTTATCATTTCGGACAGGTTTATTATCGACAAAAACTCCGGCTTTAAAGTGTATGACCTAAAAAAATTTAAGTCTAGATATATCGGAATATTAATAATTTTGAAATATTTCTGAACAAATCCCCGTCCTTTTTTTATATCAAAATCGTCTTCCTGTCCACCCGTTAATTTCAGCTTGCCTTTGCCAAAATAGCCGGTTTCCGCAATATATCTCTTTATCAACATAAATTTATTATTGAATACGTAAACGTTGACGCCTTTAACTGTCCTCAATGCAGGATCCATAATCTCCGCAGTCACAATATACCGTTTATAGTGAATAAATATGTTTTTGGTCGTGTATTTATAAACCGAACTCTCGTTATAAGCTTTATTTTTATTAATATCTTTCTGCATAACGACTCTTCTTAAAACATTCGACCTTACGGCGACGAAATTAGAAAGCAGAAATGCAAAAATAGATATTGCCGCTCCTAAAATTATCAAAGGAGCAAAAAATCTTAACATGCTTAACCCGGAAGATTTTACAGCCATTATTTCGTCATTTTTATTAAAAAAAGATATCGACAGCAGGGTTGACAAAAGAGCCGACAAAGGAAGTACTCTATACGTTATCTCCGGCAGTTTGAAAAAAAAATAAAGAATTATATATTTAAACTCGGGGGAATGCTTTGTAAAAGTACCGATGTTGGAAATAAAATCTACCATTACATAAAAAAAAATCAGGCTAATAAGCGCTATGACAAAGTATTTTAAAAATTCGCTTATGAGATATTTTTGCAATATTTTTATTTTCATATTTTTATTTTCTTTTATTTTATTTATTTTATATAGATATTTAATGTCTATAATCACTTTAAAAAAGCTTTTAAATACAGAACAAATCCCGAAACGAAAAGAAATAAATCCGCTCCCCAGACTCCTATGACAGGATTCAACTGATTTCTAACGGATAAATAAAATCCAGACGTGAAAAGTATATAATAAATTACGACGAATATTATAGTATATGAAATAGCAAGGAATAAACTCCTTTTTTCTAAAAGCATACCGAGCGGCATACCTATAAATATGAATAAAACGGCGGCGGCTGGAATAGCAATTTTTTTATAAAGATATGAAAGATAAATATTTTTCATTTCGGGACTTTTTTCCGTTAGATATTTTCTTACAAGTGCGGAAAAAGTTAAAAAATGCACGGAACTGTTTTTCCCGGGGAAAGACAGCCCTTTTAATTTAATATTTATTTTATAGGTATTAAAATGCAATATCCAGAAGCTTTTTGAACCTGGATTCCGGTTTTGAATAGTTCCTTTTTTTAAATAAAAAGACAGAGTGTTAAGTTTTTGATTGTATTTTATATTGCCGCTTTTTGCAATTAAGGTTTCAGGCGTATTACGCACTTTGTTTAATATAAAAATACCCTTTAGAGTAGATTTATTGGGATTAACATCTTTCACGAAAATTTTTAAGTTCCCCAATCTATTTGTTAACGAATTTCTTTTTAACGCCGAAAGAGCAGCCTTCTTAATTTCTTTGACGGCAAGGACTCTAAAAAAGAAATTAAATCTGGGCGCTACATAAAAAGAAAAAAGAATAGAAAACGAAAGTGGTATCAACGCAAATAATAAGACAGGTTTCGTAAGTTTAAATATGCTTATGCCTGAGGCCCTAAGCGCCATAATTTCGTTATCCTGCGTCATTTTTCCAAATACACTCAAAAGGGCAAGCAAAAAAGATATCGGAAGCGTTATTATCATAAAATCGGGTATGGTTAAACTTGCAAGTTTTAATACCGCCGAAATGCTGATGCCTTTGTTAAGAACCATCTGCGTTAACAAAAGAAGGCGGTTTATAGTAACACTGAACGTAAATACCAAAAGTCCAAAGATGAAAGGAAAAATCATCTGCTTAAATATATATCTATCTATGGTTGACATAAATACCCTATTTTTATTAAATATTTATCTAAAAATTATTGACTATACCATTTAATAATATTAAAATTAAAATGATTTTTATAGTATAGTATAATATAATATAACGATAAATAGTATATCAAAAATTATAAATGTTTTAAAGCATTGGGAGGCAGTAAATTATGTCGTATAATTTAATTTTTATAGACGAAAGCGAGTCGATGCAAAGAGCTGTGGCTGCCGTATTTCTTAACGATCCGGAATTTAAGTTTAATCTTGTCAATGAACCGTCGTCCCTTTATAAAGCAGCTAAAAACTTTAATCCGGATATAATCGTATTGAGCTATAATACGATTGACACGGGATTAAAAAAAAGCATAACGGAAATTAAAACAAGCAGGGAATTTTCTGATATACCCCTCATTTTATTAGTCCCCTCAGATTTATCCGACAACGAAAGGGAAACCCTTATAAAATTAAAGGTGGATGGTTTCATATACAGACCTTTCGATAAAGACACTTTTATTTCAAAAATAAAAAGAACCTTGAGCGGAAGTAGTACCATTTCTAATTCCTCAGAAAATACCGCAAATGCGGAAAATCCAAGGAATACGGAAGAAAAGATATACAATATCGCATCATTTGAAAATAAAAAAACAAATGAAGCGCCGAATTCTTTTTATTCTACAGAAAGTCCCACAAATCCTATAGATGCCGCCGATAATAAAGAACAGGGAAGCAGCAGTTTAGAATCTTCGGAATTGAGTCAGGCATTTGAAAATTTATTTAAAGACGACGCAATATTTAAAGAATTTCAGAACCTCAATAAACTTAATAAAAAAGAAGAACCCGGCGGCACCGGTTATGTCTTAGGA
>JAKASB010000060.1:0-6083 GCA_021828255.1 bacterium
ATAAAAGAAGTGCTATAAATTTAGGCAGTTTTGGATACGGGCAGTTTATTGATTAATATTTAGGCAGTATTCAGCGGTGTGCAGGATACGCGAGCGTCTAAGTATACGCATTACCTGCATCCAAGTATCTGGTTAAAAAATTTAAATTTTGCAGCGACGAGCCTTTATTTTGGGATATAAGCATTAATCCGCTTTTAGATGCCGCTTCTAAGGCTTTTTCATTATATAAATATTCGGTTAATGCATCATATAATCCTTGAGGGGAGTTTACCAATCTTCCTGCCCTAATTTCCGTAATTTTTTCTGCTATTTCTGAAAAATTTTGAATATATCTGCCGAAAATTACCGGTTTTCCGAAAATTAAAGGTTCAAGGAGATTATGCCCGCCTGCATTCACCATGCTCCCTCCTACAAAAGCAACGCTGCATATATTATAAACGGTAAGCAATTCTCCGATTATGTCCACTAAGATAACCGTCGTTTCAGATTCTTCCGATTTGGAAATATCTAAATTAAAGTCAGGCGAATAGACGGAAGAAAGTTTATAAATTTTTATTTTTTCGCTTTTTTCTAAAAAATTATAAACTTCATTAAATCTTTCCGGATGCCGCGGCGCAATAAATAAAAATATTTTATCTTTTTTAAAATTTTTACTTAATTTGATTGCGGCATTAAGAATTAAATTTTCTTCTCCTTCATGAGTACTTCCTGCGGCTATAATTTTTCCGCAATTAAAGATTCCTTTTAATTTATTGCTTTTTTCTTCAATCCCTTCTGCAATAAGTCCAATGTCTAAATCAAATTTCATATTGCCGGTTATGTGAATATTTTCTTTTTTGATTCCAAGACTTAAAAATTTTTTGCGATAAATTTCGGATATGCATAAAACTAAGTCAATTTTCTCAAAAACATACCTGAAAAAAAAATTGAAATTTAAGTAGTTTTTATAAGATTTATCCGATATCCTTGCATTTATTACGGCAATGGGAATATTCCTTCTCTTTAATATATTAAATAAATTAGGCCATATTTCCGTTTCAACGGAAATAAACAATACCGGCTTTATCCAACGTAAAATGCTTTTAACCGAAAAATAAAAATCGTATGGAAAATAGAATATTAAAATATCCCTATTATTACTATTTTTATAAAGATTTTTCGCAAAATTATAACCTGTTTTTGTAGTGGTGGAAAGATATATTTTTTTATCGAATTTATTCCGCAATAGTTCGATGAAATTAACGGACGCCCTTAGCTCACCGAGAGATACGGCATGAATCCAGATTCCCTCTTCTAAAGCAGTATCTTTTAAAACAGAATTTTTTAACGGCTTGAAAGCAAAGGGAAATAATTTATAAAAGAACCCTTCACTTTTTTTATTTTTTGCCAGACTAAACAGGATTAATGCGATAAAGAAAAACGGGGATAAAAACAATAAAAGAATATTATAAACGGCGAATAAGGCTTTTTCCATATATCATATATATAAAAATAATAAAATAACTATTCCATCTGTTTGAGAAGAAGATTTTTATAAATTCCGTCACGCTTTATCAGCTCGTCATGAGTTCCGCTTTCGGCTATCCCGCCTTTTTCTAAAACATAAATTATATCTGCATGCTTTACGGTAGAAAGCCTGTGAGCTATAATTATCGCAATTTTATTTCTGCATAAACCGTTTGGATTTTCATCCGACCCAAATAAAGCATTCTGAATTACTTTTTCGGATTCGCTGTCTAAAGAAGACGTAGCTTCGTCAAGTATCAAGACCGGAGAATTTTTCAAAAAAGCTCTTGCAATCAAAATCCTTTGCTTTTCGCCGCCGGATAATCTCAAACCGGCTTCATCCACGACGGTATCATACCCGTCCGGAAGACTCATTATAAAATCATGCGCAAATGCTAACTTTGCGGCATTTATTACATCGTCCAGACTTTTATTGCCGCTCCCATATTCTATATTGAACCTGATAGATTCATTAAACAATACCACGTTTTGCGATACATAAGAGATAAAATTTCTTAAATCTTTTAAATTAAATTTTTTTATATTTATTCCGTTAAGCTTTATTTCTCCAACATCGGGATCGTAAAAACGCGGGAGCAACACGGCAATGGTGCTTTTACCGGCTCCAGAGTAACCGACTATTGCCGCGATTTCTCCTTTTTTAACTTTTATATTTATATTTTTTAAGTCGTTATTTTCGTCTTTGTCTTTATCGTAGCTAAAATAAAGACCGTTAATTTCAAGGGTGGTAATTTCCGAAGGAACGATGGTTGTTCCGCCCTCCTCTTCCGGTTTTTCGTCTAATATGTCAAAGATCCTGGTTCCGGCAGCGATACCTTCCTGCAGGCTGTTATTTAAACGCGACAAACTTTTCACAGGCTCATAAAGTAAAAGAATTGCCGTTAAAAAAGAAAAGAAATTGCCCGGGGTATATCCGAACTTTATTACTTGAAGTCCGCCTATAAATATAATGGCGGCAACCGAAATTCCGCCTATCAATTCTACAAAGGGTACGGTAAGCCCTCTTATTTTAGTCATTCTCATAAAAAACCTATAAAGATTATCCGATAATTTCTTAAAACGGCTAACCTCGGATTCTTCCATATTATAAGCTTTAACCATTCTTAGATTGGAAATGGTTTCATCTAAAAACTTAGTTATATTGCCCATCTCTATTTGCGTATCCGTGCTTGTTATTCTTGCTTTCTTGCCGAGCAGGGTTACGGGAAAAATTACAATGGGAAATAACACTAAAGCGGCTATCGCAAGATAAAAATCCATATATATAATTACGGCTAAAAGTACTATTATGGTAAGAATATCTTTCATTACGGCGCTCACCGAATCTGAAACGGTTCTCTGGATAATGTTTATATCGTATGTAATTCTTGCAATTAAAACGCCCGTAGGAATCTTATTCAGCTTTGAAACCGGCAGTTTTACCACGGCAGAGTAAACCTCGTCCCTGATGGAACGTATAATATTCTGGCCGACTGAACCCGTGTAATAAAATTCAACATAGTAAAAAGTATTTTTTACAAGAAATATTAATATGACAAGCAGGGGAATCAGTACAAGTTCGGTATAACTTTTAGTGATAAAAATATCATTTATCAGCGGTTTTACTATATAGGCGAGCGCCCCGGTAAGGGCAGAAACGACAGCCATACTTATTACCGCCATAACAAGCTTTTTTTTATACGGTAAAATATATGGGAGAAGTCTTTTTAAAACCGATAAATCTTTTTTTATATTTTTTTTATTAAACATTTTGTAATATTTTATCATAAATAACGTTCGCCCCTGAGTCGAAGGGATTAACGTCTGCATCAAGCGTGAAAATTACGGCAGATATTTTATTTAATACGGATTTTCTGTAATCCTCATCCTTTAGAAATTTATCGACTTCCTTAAATACATTTTGCGGGGTAAATTGCGATTCTATAAGTTCTGGAACGGTTAAATCGTTTGCAAGTATGTTTATAAGCCCTGCATATTTTATCTTAACTAAAATTTTAGCCACAATATAAGTTAAATAGTTTAAATAATAGACTATTATCACCGGCTTTCCATAAAAACAGGCTTCTAAAGAAGCGGTTCCGCTGGCGGCAACGATTAAGTCGCTCAAGGGCAGGGCAAAACCCATTGAATCCGCGAAGACATACCATTCATCCGATATTATCTTATTATCTTTTAATGCCGATTTAAAATACGACTGATCGATTTCTTTTCTGAACGGAAAAATAAAAAAAGCGTCTTTATAAGCGGCTTTTATTAATAAAATCGATTCTATTATGCGTTTTGAATGGTATTTGAGTTCGGTTTTCCTCGAACCCGGCAAAAATGAGATAATTGGATATTTGCCGGTTAACCCATTTTTTATCTTTTCCTCTGCCGGATTAACCGCGCGAGCAGGGAAAGCAAAATCTTCTTTGTTCATTACATATAAAGGATTGCCGAAATAATAAGACTCTATACCTTCTTTTTTATAAATATTTTGCTCGAAAGGAAAAATCGTTATAACGAACTTTATATATTTTTTAATGAAATTTATCCTGCCATACCTCGAAGCCCATATTTTAGGGGGAATAAAATACACCGACGGAATGTTTAATTTATATGCAAATTTTGCTATTTTAAAATTAAAAGACGGGAAATCTACAAGAATAATTACATCCGGTTTATTTGATTTAATCCACTTAAGGACGTCATTTAATACTTTTTTTATCGTTTTTAACTTAAAAAGAACTTCGGTAAAACCCATAACCGATAATTTTTTAATATCCGCTATTAATTCCGCCCCGGCATCCGCGCAGTTTTTTCCCCCCATTGCGTAAAAATATATGTTTTTGTCGAGCTTTTTCAGGGACGATATCAGACCGGAAGCAAATACGTCTCCGGAAGGCTCTCCTGAAACAATAAGTACTTTCGGCATATTATCGAGGGCATATTATCAAGTTTAAAGTTAAAGTTATATTAGAAAACATACACGGCAATTGAAGCTTCATTTGCTCTTTTTATAAATTCTTCTTTGCGCAGAACTATAGTATTCGACTCAAAGGCTAAACACGCGGCATTCACCGAAATAATGGTTTCTAGAGTATCAAGCCCTACGGCGGGAACGTCAAATCTTAAATCCTGTTTGGGCTTATTTACTTTTACGACTACCGCTCCTCCGTTTGCGAGCTTTCCGCCCCTTATTATCGCTTCATCGGTTCCTTCTATCGCTTCGAGAGCCATAACAGATTTATCTTTAACCACGGCTGTCTGCCCGATATCTGCCGCGGCAATCAGTCTTGCGGCATTTCTTCCAAATTCTATATCTTCCATCTCTTTTTTAGTAGGAGTTCTTTTAGATGCAATGCCGGCAGGCAAAAAAACAGACGAAGCATACTTCGTCTGTGAAATTACAGTTATACCTTCTTTTTCTAAAAATTTACAGATGCCGTTTAAGATAGTGTCGTCTTTTTTATCTTTAAGGGATAAAAAAAGGGTAATGGCTTTTAAATCGGGCTTGATTTTTTTAAACATCAGGGTTTTGCGGACTTTTCCAGCCATTATTACTTCTTTCACGCCTTCAGATTTAAAAAAATTTACTAATTTGCCGAGCTGTCCTACGCTTATGCAAATAATCGAATCGGCGCGTCCAAAAAGCGATTTATCTACTTCTTCTTCTATTGCGCAGACTCTTACGGAATAACCGGCGGATTTTAATTCGTCGATGTATATTATTGGAAATTCCCCGCAACCTGCAATTATACCTATATTTTTATTTTCCATACAACCACCCCGCCCTAAAGGGCACCCCTCCTTAAGAAGGAGGGGAGTTTTAGGAGTTATACCTGAATTGAACATTTATTTTTATCTTGTAATACCCCTTTTCGAATTCGTAATAAAAGATACAAATTTTTCAACTTTATCATCGGTTTTGCCCAGCGCGTCTTCTATCCGTTCTACGGCTATTTTAACGGTAACTTTAGACCTGTATAAAATCTTATAGGCATTTTTTATTTTCTCGATATCGTCTTTTGAAAAACCTCTCCTTTCCAAACCTATTCTGTTAATACCGTAAATTTTTGCCCTGTCCCCGGATGCGACAAGATATGGAGGAATATCCTGAACAACCATCGAACCGCCTGCAATAAGGGCGGATTCGCCGATTCTTACAAACTGATGGATTGCACAGAGACCACCCAGGATAGCATAATCCTGAATCTCGATATGCCCCGCCAGAGTCGCGTTATTAGCCAAAATATTTCTGTTTCCTATAATGCAGTCGTGAGCAATATGCGCATGCATCATAAACAGGTTAGAATCTCCTATTATCGTTACTCCGTTCCCTGCGGCAGTTCCGGGATTCATAGTAACGTATTCCCTTATAATGTTGCTACTACCTATAATAAGCTTTGTGTCTTCCCCTTTATACTTCATATCTTGCGGAACCGAGCCTATAGAAGCAAATTGAAATATTTTGTTGTCGTCGCCTATCCGGGTGTTTCCCTCGATAACAACATGGGAAGCAATCCTATTGTTTTTTCCTATTTTTACGCCATCCTTAATTACGCAAAAAGGTCCAA
>JAKASB010000060.1:6183-8373 GCA_021828255.1 bacterium
GTTAAAGTTGTGGATGCAGGCTATTATTTTTTTTCAAGACCCTGCTTAGGAATAAAAGTCGCCATAAGCTCCGCTTCGGCGCAAAGTTTTCCCTCTACTTCCGCCCTGCCGCCGAAAATCCAGATAAACTGCTTTTTTTTAATAAGTTCTACTTTAAGAAATACCGAGCATCCCGGCAGTATCGGTTTTCTAAACCTTGCTTTATCTATACCCATAAAATAAGTTAATTTATCTCTTAAATCGTCGTCTTCTTCGGTTTTATAAGCAAGGATGCCTCCTGCCTGGGCAAGCGCCTCCAGAATAAGAACTCCCGGCATAACCGGATAATTAGGAAAATGTCCCTGAAAAAACGGTTCGTTTATAGTGGTATTTTTAACCGCTGTAATAGATTTTCCTTTTTCTAAAGATACGACTTTATCTATCATAAGAAAAGGATATCTGTGAGGAAGTATATTTAAAATCTCTCCTATACCGATTATTCCGCCGTCTTTTAAATCTTCTCTCTTTTCTTTGTCTTCGCCCATTTTGTTAATCCTTTGTTTTTGTTTTTGAAATTTCCTTTATCTTTTTGAACAATTCCGGAAGTTTTTTGAAAAGGACAACGGAGTTGCGCCATTCTTTTATAGAAAAAGCAGGCGAACCGGATATTACTTCATAGTCTTTTACATTGCTAGATACCCCCGATTGCGCCGCTATTATAACATTATTACCGATGGAAATATGTCCGGTTATACCGGCCTGTCCGCCAATAGTAACATTGTCCCCTATCTCGGAACTGCCGGCTATTCCGGTCTGTGCGGCAATTACACAGTTTCTGCCTATTATTACGTTATGCGCAACCTGGACCAGATTGTCTATTTTAGTTCCGGCGCCTATTTTTGTAAAATCAACCGCCCCTCTGTCTATTGTGACGTTTGCCCCAATTTCGACGTTATCTTCAAGCTCGGCGTATCCCGAATGAATTATTTTAACGTAACCGACTTTACCTCTTGCGTATCCAAAACCGTCGCTGCCGATAACCGAACCGGCATGAATTATACAGTCGTTTCCTATTTTAGAATTATCGTAAACGGCAACATTTGGGTGTATTATAACATTATTACCTATTGTGACGTTTTTGCCTATAACCGTATTAGACATAATCTTGCAGTTATCTCCTATAGAACAACCTTCACCTATAAAAACTCCAGGAAAAATTATAGTATCTTTCCCTTTAACCGAAGTTTTACTTATAAAATAAAGACCTTTAAAGCTATCTTCTCTGTAAACCTCGATAGTAGAGGCCCCTTTAAATATTTGCGTCGCCTCTGCAAACGACAGATAAGGATTTTTAGAATCCAGTATGACGAATTTAACATTTGGCGGAAGTTTCGATTTTAAAGATTCGTAATCCATTATGACGGCGCAGGCTTTAGTTTCGGAAAGCAATTTAATATATTTAAGACCGGTAACGAAGGAAATCTCGTCTTTTTTAGCCGCCTGCAGAGAACCTATACCCGAAACATTCAAATTTTCGGTAAATATGCCTATAGTTTGCAAAGATAACTTTGAAATAAGGTCTTTTAACAACATAACGGTATTATATTATTATTATTTTAAATTCATCTGCTTTAACACTTCATTAGTAATATCTATTGAAGCCGCCCTATAGACAACGCTGGGTCTGTCTATAACGAGAATATAGCCGTCTTTTTTTGCGATAGTATTAATAATGGATGTGGCCTTATCTACTATGCCTTTTAATAATTCAAATCTCTTTTGCGACATAACGCCCTGGATATGTTTTTCTTCCGAACTAAAATTGGATATATCCGTCTCAAATTCTTTAGTTTTTTTGGCTTTTTCGCTTGCAGACATAATAGGCCCGTTGTTTTTCAAATCTGCCTGAATTGCCGCAATTTTTTTTCTCATTGCAAGCAGTCTTGCGTCGTATTTGGAAACTAAAGCTTTCAATGCGCTCTGGGCTTTTTTCCCCTGATTCGACATCGCAATTACCTTTTGCATATTAACTACGGCAATGCTCGAACCGGCAGCCGCCGCATTTACGGAACCGAATATTAAAGATACCGCCAACACTAAAAAAGCCGTGAGGCTTAAATTGAAAATAAATTTTTTCATAGATAAATCTCCTTATTTTTTTATTTAAGTTACTTTACATTTAAATTACCGCTTATAAAAATTTTATTTCAT
>JAKASB010000061.1 GCA_021828255.1 bacterium
AGTCTTTTCAGGAGGAATCGGAGAGAATTCTTATGTCATAAGAGATTATGTCTGTAAAAATTTAGGCTATTTAGGAATAAAATTAAACCGGATAAAAAATATTGAAGCATCCGGCGCTATTATGAATACCTGCTCGCTTGGGAAACTCGAACTTAAGAATTCTATTTTCGCCATTAATGCAGGGAAGCCTTCCGTTATCGTAGTTAAAACAGACGAAGAACTTATGATGGCAAGTGAAGCTGTAAAGGAAGTTAATAACTTTTAAAATGTCTATTGCTTAACTAAAAATAAAAAACAAGCAGATAACACCCCCCCCTATCCACACTATTAATAATAAGGAAGTTATTCACTATGATAATTATAGTGGATTATTATAGTTTTAATTCGCCCATGTCCAATTTTTTATTTCCGGCATATCATCTCCATATTCTGTAATATACTCTTTATGTTCGATTAATTTATCCCTTAGCGCTTGTTCTACATGAGCGGCTATATATTTAAGATTGGCAACTCTGTCAATAACGTCTCCCGCCAGATGATACCTGTCTAAATCGTTACGAACCGCCATGTCAAAAGGCGTTGTAGTAGTTCCCTCTTCTTTATAGCCCCTGACGTGAAGATTTTTGTGGTTTGTTCTGCGATATGTCAGCCTATGAATAAGCCACGGATAGCCGTGATATGCAAATATAACCGGTTTATCTGTCGTAAAGAGATTATCGAACTCTTTTTCCGATAATCCGTGGGGATGTTCTTCTTTTGGCTGCAATGTCATAAGATCAACGACATTAACTACTCTGATTTTAAGTTGGGGTATATACTTTTTTAATAACGAAACTGCCGCTATGGTTTCAAGTGTCGGTATATCGCCTGCACAAGCCATTATAACGTCCGGTTCGCCGCCAAGGTCGCTGCTCGCCCATTCCCATATTCCAATCCCAGCCGAGCAGTGTTTAATGGCTGAATCCATATCGAGCCATTGAAGTTCGAGCTGTTTTCCCGCCACTATAACATTTATCATATTTCGGCTGTTAAAGCATTTATCGGCTATAATCAATAAAGTATTTGCATCCGGCGGAAGATATACTCCGATAATATCGGATTTTTTATTGACGACATGGTCAATAAATCCAGGATCCTGATGAGAAAAACCGTTATGATCCTGCCTCCAAACATGCGATGTAAGTAAATAATTTAATGATGGGATTGGCCTGCGCCATGGAATTTCTTTGGTAACTTTAAGCCATTTGGCATGCTGGTTAAACATCGAATCAACGATATGAATAAAAGCCTCATAACAGGAAAAAAAACCGTGTCGTCCCGTAAGGAGATAACCTTCAAGCCAACCCTGACAGGTATGTTCGCTCAGTATCTCCATTACTCTGCCGTCATGCGCAAGATGGTCATCGTAGGGATAAATATCCGCTAACCATACCCTATTTGTAGCTTCGAATACCGCATTAAGTCTGTTTGAATTAGTTTCATCCGGACCAAAGATTCTAAAATTCCTTTTTAATTCGTTTAATTTAATAATATCTCTTAAATAGCCGCCCAATATCTTAGTTGATTCCGCATATACTTTTCCGGGCTGTTTTACCTTAATGGCATAATCGTTAAAATCCGGAAGCCTCAAATCCTGCATTAAAAGTCCGCCGTTAGCATGGGGATTAAGCCCCATTCGCCGGTTTCCTTCCGGTGCAAGTTCCGTCAGTTCAGGAATTAAAGTTCCGTTTTCGTCAAATAATTCTTCAGGCTTATAGGATTTCATCCAATTTTCAAGAAGCGTTATATGTTCCGGTTTTGTGTCCATATCGGTTATGGGAACCTGATGCGCCCGCCAGAATCCTTCCGTTTTTAACCCGTCCACTTCTTTAGGACATGTCCAGCCTTTAGGCGATATAAGAATAATCATTGGATAGTGGGGTCTGATGATTTTTTCTGTGGCTCTGGCATTATATTGAATATTTTTTATTTCATCAATTACGGTATCTAAAACTGATGCCATCTTTCTGTGCATCATTTCCGGCTCCGAACCTTCTACCACATACGGCTTATAGCCGTAACCGTTAAATAATGCGATAAGTTCGTCACGGCTGATTCTGGCCAAAATAGTAGGATTGGCTATTTTATAACCGTTAAGGTGCAATATAGGTAAAACTGCGCCGTCATGTACAGGATTAAGAAATTTATTGGAGTGCCATGCCGTCGCCATGGGGCCGGTTTCCGCTTCGCCGTCTCCTACCACGCAGCAGGCAATTAAATCGGGATTATCAAAAACTGCCCCATAAGCATGAGTAAGAGCATAGCCGAGTTCCCCGCCTTCATGAATAGAACCGGGTGTATCAGGAGAAACGTGACTTGGAACGCCTCCCGGAAAAGAAAACTGTTTAAATAATTTTTTCATACCCATGGCATCTTGGGATATATTTGGATATATTTCGCTGTAAGTACCTTCCAGATAAGTATTGGCTACAAGCCCAGGGCCGCCGTGACCTGGTCCGGTAATAAAAATGACATTTAAATCTTTAGCTTTAATAATACGATTAAGATGGGCGTAAATAAAGTTTAAGCCGGGGGTCGTTCCCCAGTGTCCGAGAAGCCGCGGTTTGATATGCTCCAACTTTAACGGTTTTTTAAGCAGCGGGTTATCCATTAAATAAATCTGACCGATTGAGAGATAGTTTGCGGCGCGCCAATAAGCATTGATTTTGCGTAATTCTTCGGAAGAAAGAGCGTCTTGGCTAAATTCATTTTCGGTATATTCCATACATAGACTCCTTTTTTGCTGTATTTGACAATATTATTTATCATAAATAAATAATACCACCATTTTTATCAATTGAGAGATTTAATATATAAATTTTATAAGTTTGCGATAATATTCGGCATAAAACAATCGGGTGGATTATTCAGATATTGGAAGACAAGGCGGAAGTTTGACATATTTTGAAAGTATAACTTGCAAAATGTTCTATCTATGATATAAAAGTAGAAAAAAATTAAAAAATAAATTATATTATAATTTATTAATATTACATTACTTTATCAATTAATATTGATTATTGCTATTGCATTTATATATAAATTTAAATAATATGCAGGGATTCGGAAAGATTCTTATATTGACCGGTATAGTATTGATTGTTTTCGGTCTATTGTTTATTTTTTTCCACAAATTGCCTTTCGGCAAATTACCTGGCGATATCGTTATAAAAAAAGGCAATTTTACTTTTTATTTTCCGCTTGGATTAAGCATTATTATAAGTATAATACTGATGATTATTATATATTTAATAGGCAGGCATTAATGAAAATAGATAACTATTCTTTTGGAAAATTAGTTCTTGACGGAAAAATATATGAATCGGATATCATAATTTATCCGGGTAAAGTAGATTCTTCATGGTGGCGCAGGGAAGGGCATTATCTCTGCATCGAAGACATTAGGGACGTTATTAAAGAAAAGCCCGATGTAGTAATAATAGGAACAGGTTATTACGGCGCTATGACCGTGCCTCAAGAGACTATTGATTATTTAAAGAAAGTCCAGGTTATTGTCAAAAAGACTCCCGAAGCGGTTCAGCTTTTTAACGACATAAGCTTAAAAGAAACCAATAAAAAGATTGTTGCAATGTTCCACCTGACGTGTTAAAACCTATTTGTCTCGTATATAATATTTTTATATTGATTTTATTGTTTTATTTTTAAATATTTAATTAATTTTGTTATAATTTAGGGCATATCGAATTTGCCTAAGTCGCCGCAAAACGGCAGATTGTTGCTATGAAGGGAACAAGTATAAAGATATTTATCATAATCTATTTATTTAATATAGTAACACATACCAAAATGCTTAATGCTAGATTAGTTCTTTCGAGTATAACGGTATGATCCCAGTAATCGCCGAAATCGTAAAGATATTCGAAAACAGCGCCTTTTAGTTTTACGAGGTCTTTTAATTTAAAAAATCCTTCTTCTAATATTTCGTCGCCTTCCTCTCCCGTCTATTTTAAATTCGTGCAGGTGGGAATCATTAAAACCCATTACTATTTGTATGATATCATGCAATCTTTCTAAAGTAATATCGGACGGAACGATAAACCTCCGCCATATAACCGGTTTTATTTCTTTTAATTCTATCCGCAACACATAAGTTTTGTTTGCCATTAAACCGTTCCGTTAAATCCGTATACTCCTCATACTCCGCGTTAATCATGGTGTTTAATAGGACGCTTTAAAATAACAGCAACAGAACCATATGAATCGCTTATTAATCCGTTTAAAGTAGTATGTTCAATATCTTCCAAACTCCCTAACTTGCTTGTCCAGAGCCCGGAATTTAATTGTCTTGCCGCATGTGTCGGCTTTTTATTATGGTCTGCATATATTGCAACTTTTTCGAAACCGTTTTCCAATTCAGCATTACTGCAAACGGAATAATCTAACTTTTCATATGCCTTTATAAAAGATTCTATGGTTTCCGCTCTTGGAATTTCAGAAGGCCAATAACATGTATACGAAGAATCTGGCCACCACCACACTTCGTCATCGCCGGCAGCCCAGGCAATGCAATTATACTCAGGTGTCTCAGGGCTTGTCAGAGAATAGCCGTCTTTTGATAAATTTGGAAAATCCTTTTCAACATCATGCTTGCTATGCAATATAACCTTTCTCCTTACCCCACTTAAGCCATGACTTAGTCATTTCTTTTAGCCTTCCTCTTTGCTCTTGCTGGACAGGGTCTTCACCTGTTATGGATTTTAATGCCCAGAACCAGTGCCCGGGTTTTTTAGTTAATTCCGATAATATATAAGGAACAGCGGTTTGACCCATACCGATAATTTGCTGGTAAGCCGGATGCATAGATATCTCAGTAATAGACGATAAAATGGCAGTCTCCTCTTCCCACCGCTTTTTGAGTTCTAAGAATTTAATGAAAGGGTCGCCTTTTTGTCTTGAAATCGGTTCCATGTAATATGCTAATATCTTTTTTTTACGGCGCAGGAAATTTATATCCTCGCTTATAGCCGTATCAAAAAATTCTCCATACACAGCAGGATTACTGGAATATGATTTGCGAGATTCTATTATTATAGGATTAACCGAGTAAGTCATTTAAATAACCCCTTTGCTTTTTCAGTTAGGCTGTCAAAAAAAATATCGTTTTTAAAAACGTGTAGTTTTTCGAATTCTTCCCATATTTCGGATTTATTACCTATAAATTTAGCTTCATGAAAAACGTTTATATCGAAAATTAACGGTAGATTATTATTTACAGGGCTTTCTATTGTTTGAATAATTATAGCTTTTGCGGATATATCCGGTTTTGGAATTACAAGTTGCATAAAAAAAAATTCCAATTTCTGAGGAAGTTTAGGCGCAAGCTCTGGATTAGTTAAAATATAATTCTTAAAATCATTTATAGGTAAAGGTATTTCTATACGGTTTATATACCGCAAAGCAATACGTGTAATTTCAAGCGGCTTAGCTATTTTAAAATAGAGATTCCATAATTTACGGGCCTCCGTTCGAAACGTTTTCCAGTTTTGATATGGCTTTAATTTATTAAAAGAAAATCCGTCTTTTCTGGCTTGAACTATTTTGTTCTCGGTAATCGACCTAAAGAGGTACCCGTCCGGCTTGCCAGATGATTCTACTCCTTCAGGCGATATATTGAAATTTAATGCATGGGCTATTCGCTTTTGTTTTTCCGGAAAACTTTTTTTAACGCTCTTATGCAATTCTTTTAAATTACCAATGGTAAACTCATTGGGCAACTTGACGTAAATATCGAGAATCGCCTCGACTATAGGTGAATTTGAGAGATTAATATATTTGATTTTCTTTTGACTCTTGTTTTTCATATTATTGCAAATATTTAAAAATTATAGTTTATATTTATTATATCAAGACTTTATGAAATTATATAATACCTTAAATCACCGTTAGAAACTTGAAAACCACCTTCAAGTTATTGTAAAATATAGGTGCTAAACAAATACTAACAATAACCCAAAAGGTGGCTATAATATATTAGACCACGTTTCTAACGAGTTTATCACTAAAATTAAAAATGAGCAACGAAAAAATTATATCTGCAAACGGCATGCGTTTACATGGCGGCGGTATTTTAATAGCAGGTTACATCAAATCCATTGGAATTGAAGAAAGCTTAGATACCCTTCTTCCTAAAGCCGGAAGCAACAGGGGCTATAAGCCCTCCCAAAAGATATTAGCCATCATTTCTTCCATTATACTTTCCGGTGAAGGCAGATACGTTAATACCCTTCGTCTAAGGAAAGACATATATTCTTCTGCGTCTTTTGAAAAGCACGCCTTTGACCGCTTCGCTTTCGACCCTGCGGTCTCATGAAGTTTCTTGCGAAACTTTCAATGCACGCAAAAGTATATCAAAATGACATACAAAGGTTTCAAAGGCATGCACGGGTTCTTTGCTCGGCTTCGCCAAGGGTTTTTGCCTTTATTCGGATTTTAGGAATGATATAAACGGATTATTCCGTGCGTTTATAAAAAGCATGCCTCCAGAATTATTTTACCACTCATTGATATCTGCCTTTTCACAACCTTCATCTATGGCTTTAGAAATTTGCCGTAAATCATTTGCGGAAATAGTCCCCTTAAACCTAAGAAGGGATTCCCCTTTAACTCCTTTTGGCGATAAAGATGCTATAAAATCTAAAACTCGGAGTTGAAGATCGTAAGGAAGCCTATCTATTTGATTTACAAGATTTTCTTTAATATGTGCAGCTGTCATATAAGTTTATTTCCTCTTTTTTATTGCTTAAATTTGATATATATATTGAGTATATCTTAATTTTATATATGCGTATATTTTATTAGCAGATTATAAGCGGCCTACTTTTTAGGCGGCAATTTATTTCATTTTCATTTTATTTATTTCATCGGCTATTTCATCGACATTATAGTCCTTAAGCTACTTTTTTCTTTCTTTAACGTAATCGCCCTTTCCATAGTCAAATTGCTGTAAAAATTGAACCATGCCGACTGGTCCTAGCGAATCGGCAAGCGCTTTCAATCCCTCATATCTTATATCTTCAGGCGTGATATTTCTTTGAACGCTCATTTTCTTTCTATCTCCATTAACCATAAAACCTGGTTTTTAATTTTTATATTTAACGATTCATAATTTCTGGCTGCAACATTTAGAATCTTATCATCCGTGGTAAGAAATGCGTCCGCTTTAACAAATTCGGCGCAAGCAACATGCATGGCGTCGAATGGCTTGAAACCTATATCTATAATAATTCGTCAAAAGGTCGGTTTAGACAACAAACATCCAACTAAATATACATCCTGCTCCCCAAAAACGATGATTCCTGCAAGCTATGTTATATACTATAATACCGCCAATGACCTGCTCTTTTAATATTTTGATAATTTCAATACATACAATATTCTACTTTATTATAACACAAATTTTAACTTCCATTTATTTTTTATCGTTCTTATGCTTTATCCTTATAATGTTCCCATAATTATAGGTTATTAAATTAATCCCATTTCTTGATGCCCAGATCCGTTGCCTGTTTTTAATATATTCAAAAGTTTTCATAAAATTTTCTCCTGAAATTAATAAACCTTAACAACATTGCTTATACTTATTTTATTCAATCTATAAAAAGTCCGAAATCATTTTTTATTTTCGTTTATAAGATTTTCCGTCAGTTTATTAATTTCCCGAACAAATTCTTTGGCATAGTTTAACCAGAGTTCTACTTCCTCTTTTGTAAATTTAACGGGTTTTACTTCATAATCTCCGGCTTCCCTTTTATTAAACATTTCGTCGTAAAATTCGCCGTATTTTATATCGACCAACCCTTCCTTAATAAAATCCTTGTGAAAAAAAGACCTGACGCCGCTGTGTTTTGAAGACGATATGTCTTTTGTGAGCAAAAGAGCTTCCACGACATAAAACATGGCGTAATAAATCCGATTTACGGTTAGCTTTAAATAATTTAAGTTTAAATTTGATTCAGCCTCACCGATGGTCTCGTTTGCCCTTTCCAACCTATAATTTATAAAAGAAATTTTATCTTCATTATATAGGCTCATATAGCAATACCGTCTTTATCGATATTTTGATGAATCGGGGTAACCTTGCTGAATCTGCTTGCCCAATATTCTTTGGATTCTATATCAAGGCCTATTATAACGTCGTATTTTAATTCGAGATTAAACTTTATTCTGCGAATTTCTTTCTCTATTTTATCTACCGGAGCTATTACCCTTATGACCGGCTTGCCGCTTATATC
>JAKASB010000002.1:0-38965 GCA_021828255.1 bacterium
GAGAAGGCGGACACACGGTCGGAGCAGGCGTTATAACAGAGGTCATAGAGTAATCTAACAAAATAAAGATGGGGACAGAATTAATTCTGTCCCCAAAAAAACAAAGAAACGGCAAAAAGGGGTAATATAAAATTACGATGGAAATTCAAAAGATAAGGATCAGACTTAAAGCATACGATCATCGTTTGTTAGATCAATCGGTGACGGAAATAGTTGAAACCGCAAAACTTACCGGCTCTAAAATTAGCGGACCTATACCGCTGCCGACTAAAATCAATAAGTATTGCGTCTTGCGCTCTCCCCATGTGGATAAGAAGTCGAGAGAAGAGTTTGAGATGAGGACGCATAAAAGGATTATTGATTTGCTTGAACCGAATCAGGCAACCATCGATGCGTTAATGAAATTAGATTTATCTTCAGGTATAGATGTCGATATTAAGCAGATTTAATTGAATCTCGGAGTATTAAAATTATGATAAAAGCAATAATAGGAAAAAAGATTGGAATGACGCAGATATTTAATCAGGACGGCATGATTGTGCCCGTTACGGTTATTAAGGCGGGGCCTTGCACCGTAGTGGGAAAAAAGATTAAGCAGTCCGATGGATACGATGCATTGCAAATAGGTTTTGAAGAAGCAAAATCGTTTAGATTAAAAAAGCCTATTCTCGGAAAATTTTCAAAGAACAATTTAACCCCGTTAAAAGTTTTAAAAGAATTTAGGGATTCGGAAATAGACGACGTAAATATAGGGGATGTTATAGGTATCTCTATATTTAACGATGTAGAGTCCGTATCTATCAGCGGAATTTCAAAAGGAAAAGGCTATCAGGGCGTTGTTAAGAGATGGGGTTTTGCAGGCGGTAGGGACACCCACGGTTCAAATTTTCATAGGGCTCCCGGATCGATAGGGCAGTCGTCTTATCCGTCAAAGGTATTTAAAGGTTTAAAAATGCCTGGACATATGGGAATGAATAAGAAAACCGTTTTAAATTTAAAAGTGGTTAAGATTGACGCGGAGGAAAATCTTATGTATGTTAAAGGCGCCATCCCTGGAGCTAACAACAACATTATTTATATATATGCTGCGGATAAATCCGGAAGAAAATTGCACAAGTAAAAATAATTTTTCATAGAAAGGGGATTTACTATAATGTCGGAAAGTGCAAACGTATTAAATATAAGCAATAAAAATGCCGGAAATATTTCATTGAATGAAGAAATATATTCATATCCCGTTAAGGAACCTTTAATAAAAGAATTTGTTTTACTCACTCTTGCTAACAAAAGGTTGGGATTGGCTTCTACAAAAAATAGAAAGATAGTTTCCGGCGGCGGAATTAAGCCGTGGAAGCAGAAGGGAACCGGCAGAGCAAGGGCGGGTTCAATCAGGTCTCCTTTATGGAAAGGCGGCGGAACTGTTTTTGGACCCACAAACGAAAGAAATTATAAAAAAGATATGCCGAAGAAAGCCAGAAAAGCGGCTGTTAAATCTGTCTTATCGTATCTGTTGAAAGAAGGGCGCCTTGTTTTTATAGAGGATTTTGAACTTTCAAATATTAAAACAAAGGAAATGAAGTCGATATTCAATAATCTTGGAATAAAAAAGGGATTGCTAATATTGCCGGCATCAAATACGGACGACAAAATAGTTAAATCCACAAGAAATCTTATGGGTTATAAAGCGACTAATGTAAATCTGCTTAACATTATAGATTTGCTAAAATATGAAAAAGTAATGATTACGGTTAAAGCTAACGAAGAACTTGAGAGGAATCTTGCATTATGAAAGAATTAAATACCGTTATAGAAAGATCGGTGCAATCCGAGAAAAGCTTAAAAATTAGAGAGTTAACCAATACATATGTCTTTAACGTTAATAAAGATGCAAACAAAAAAGACATTAAAGATGCGGTAGAAAAGTACTTTAATGTTAAAGTGGATGACGTCAACACTGTAATTACCAGAGGCAAGTTCAGAAGAGTGGGCAAATATACCGGCAAATTACCCAATATTAAAAAGGCTTATGTAAAACTTCAAGAAGGCCAGAGAATATCGGCTTTAGAAGTATAACCTGGAGAAAATACGATGCCATTAAAAAAATATAAACCAACATCAAGCGCAAGAAGATTCCAAACGGTTTCCGATTTTTCCGAAATTACGCGTGACTTTCCTGAAAAAGGTCTTCTTGCAAAATATAAAAAAAATGCCGGAAGAAATAATAACGGCAGGATTACAACGCGGCATCAGGGCGGAGGGCATAAGAGAAGATATAGAATTATCGATTTTAAAAGAGATAAAAGAGAAGTGCCCGCCCGCGTAATAGAAATAGAATACGATCCTAACAGGTCGGCAAGAATTGCTTTATTAAGCTATATAGACGGTGAAAAAAGATATATATTGTGTCCTGTCGGTTTAAAAATTGGAGGCAGCGTTATATCGTCCGAAAAAGCCGATATCCAGCCGGGAAATTGTATTCCATTATTTAATATTCCGGTCGGAACAATGATTCATAATGTAGAAATGAAGCCTAACTCCGGAGGAAAACTTGTAAGAAGCGCAGGGACTTATGCCGAACTTCTTGGAAGAGACGGCGGATATGCGCAGATTAAAATGCCTTCGGGGGAATTTAGAATAGTACCTGAAAAATGCTGTGCTACTATAGGTCAAATCGGTAATATAGAACATGAAAATATCAGCATAGGCAAGGCCGGAAGATCCAGATGGCTCGGTATAAGACCTTCGGTAAGGGGCGTTGCTATGAATCCTATCGACCATCCTCACGGCGGAGGCGAAGGCAAGACTTCCGGCGGACGCCATCCCGTTACGCCATGGGGAGTGCCTACTAAAGGGTATAAAACGAGAAGGAATAAACGAACTTCTAAATATATTATATCGAGAAGAAAGGCAAGATAATCGTTATAAAATTTTAATTATATAAATTAGGAGAATTAAAGTTGGCTAGGTCTATAAAAAAGGGTCCGTTTTCCGACAAATCGCTTTTGGAAAAAGTTGAAAAGGCATTTAATTCCAACGACAAAAAAATAATTAAGACGTGGTCCAGAAGGTCAACCATAATACCTTCGATGGTAGGATTTACTTTTGCCGTCCATAACGGCAAGAAGTTTATTCCGGTCTTTGTCAGTGAAAATATGGTAGGACATAAACTTGGCGAGTTTAGCGCCACAAGAACTTTTACTATGCATTCAGGGGACAGAAAGGCAAAGGTTAAAACCGGCGGCGGCTCGTCCTCAAAATAAACAAAAAGGGGTAGAAAATGGAGTTTAAAGCAGAAGCAAAATACATTAAAGTATCTCCTCAGAAAGCAAGGCTTGTGGTCGATTTAATTAGGGGAAAAAAGGTTTACGATGCTATCAATATATTAAAATTTACTAAAAAGAAATCCGCTAATCCGGTGTATAAGCTTTTAAAGTCTGCTCTGGCAAATGCATCCTCGACGGGAAGAGTTGATATAGATAACCTGATTGTAAGAAAAATAAACGTAGATATGTCACTGTCTTTAAAAAGACTCATGCCTAAAGCTATGGGTCGCGGAGCAACTATTAAAAAACGTATGAGCAATATAAAAATAGTTCTTGAAGAAATTTAAAACGGAGGTAGATTTTGGGGCAGAAAGTTAATCCAATCGGACTTAGAATCGGAATCAGTAAAACATGGGATTCCAGTTGGTATGGCGATAGAAATTATGCGAAATTATTACACGTGGATTTAAAGATTCGTGAATATTTAAAGAAAAAGCTTTATTCGGCAGGGATATCTAAAATAAATATCGGCAGAAAGGCGGAGAAATTAATTATCGATATATATGCCGCAAGACCCGGAATAATTTATGGAAAAAAAGGCTCGTCGGAATTCGATAACATTAAAAACGAGCTTGCAAGGATTAATAAAATAAAAACCAAGGATATTGAAATTAATATAATAGAGGTTAAAAAGCCTGAATTGGATTCCACCTTAGTGGCTGAAGGTATTGCATCCCAGCTTGAAAAAAGAGTGGCGTTTAAAAGAGCAATGAAAAAAAGCGTTACTATGGCATTGAAGAGCGGGGCGAAAGGTATCAAAATAACATGCGGAGGAAGGTTAGCAGGGGCAGAAATAGCCCGAACTGAATGGTATCGCGAGGGCAGAGTTCCTCTTCATACATTGAGGGCGGATATCGACTACGGTACGTCTGAGGCTAATACTACTTACGGAAAGATAGGCGTGAAAGTCTGGATATATAAAAGAGACGTATTATAAATTTAAAAGAGGGGACAGACTTAAGTCTGTCCCCATAAAAGGTGAATAATTATGTTAATGCCGGCTAAAACAAAATACAGGAAGCAGATGAAGGGTAGAATGAGAGGAAAGGCTACCCGCGGCAACGTTCTTGCATTCGGAGATTTCGGATTAAAAGTAATAGAATGCGGTTATATAACCGCCAGACAAATAGAAGCGGCAAGAATTGCAATGACCAGATTTGTAAAAAGAGGGGGCAAAGTCTGGATAAGAATTTTCCCCGATAAGCCTATTACAAAAAAGCCTGCCGAAACCAGAATGGGAAAAGGAAAAGGCTCCGTAGAAGAATGGGTATGTGTTGCCAGGCCGGGATTAGTTTTATACGAAATGGAAGGAATCCCTAAAGAAGTTGCCCAGGAGGCTTTAAGATTGGCTTCCCATAAACTACCGCTTAAGACTATATTTATAGAGAGAGGAGAATTCTAATATATGAAGTTTAAAGAATTAAATGCAATGAATAATGAAGAACTTAAAGTTAAAGAATCGGACTTCAGAAAAGAGATATTCAACCTTATCATTCAAAAATCGTTGGGTTCATTAGAAAACCCTAAGAGAATTAAAGCGGTAAAAAGGTCTATTGCTAGAATTAAAACTATTTTAAACAATAGGAAGTAGACCTGCGAATATAGCAACTTGATTGTGATATATAAATACAGGAGGAAATATGAAAAAAACATTAACAGGTATCGTAACTTCTGATAAAATGGATAAAACAAGGGTCATCGAAGTATCCGATATCGTAAAACATCCGGTTTATAAAAAATATGTAAAAAAGGTTAAAAAATTTAAAGTTCATGATGAAAAAAATATTGCGCATACCGGGGATAAAGTTTTATTTATCGAAACCCGCCCTTTATCTAAAGACAAAAGATGGAATCTCAAGAAGGTTCTTTAATATAATTTAATTACATGAGGCTATAACGATGATTCAAATGCAGACAGTTTTAAAATCCGCAGATAATTCCGGCGCAAAGAAGCTTATGTGTATTAAAGTCCTTGGAGGTTCTAAACGGAAATATGCCGGAATCGGCGATATAATAGTTGTTTCTATAAAAGAAGCTATTCCAAATTCCAAGGTCAAAAAAGGAGATGTGTCAAAGGCAGTTATCGTAAGAACGGTTAAAGAAGTAAAACGTCCGGACGGAAGTTACATAAGATTTGATAATAATTCGGCAGTTTTAATAAACAATCAGAACGAACCTATAGGTACCCGTATTTTTGGTCCGGTAGCAAGGGAATTAAGAGCAAAAAAATTTATGAGGATTATATCCTTAGCGCCGGAGGTTTTATAATATGACTATTAAATTAAAAAAGAACGATAACGTAATGATTTTAGCAGGGAAAGAAAAAGGTAAGTCTGGTAAAATTATCCGGGTCGATAGAGAAAAGAATAGAGTTTATATTGAAAAGGTAAATATGATAAAAAGACATATTAAACCTAGGAGCGCACAGGAACCAGGCGGCATAATCGACAAAGAAGCGCCCGTAGATATATCGAATGTAGCTTTATATTGTTCTAAATGTAAAAAAGCGGTCAGGTTTTCCGTTAATGTCAACGACAAAGGAAAAAAAGTAAGGCTTTGCAAAAAGTGCGGATCTGAAATTTAATTTTGGAGGATTAAAAATTGGTTGCAAGATATAAGGAATTTTATAAAAATGAAGTTATGCCTAAACTCATAAAAGAAACAGGTTATAAAAATATCAACCGGATACCCAGATTGGAAAAAATAGTTATTAATATGGGTCTTGGGGAAGCAACTTCAAATTCAAAAATAATTGAGCAATCTGTTGCGGAACTAACTAAAATTGCCGGTCAAAAACCTGTCGTTGCAAAAGCAAAAAAGTCTATTGCCGCTTTTAAATTGAAAGAAAATCAAGAAATCGGTTGTTTCGTTACTTTAAGAAACGATAAAATGTACGATTTTTTTGATAAGCTCATAAATATATCCCTTCCAAGAGTAAGGGATTTTAAAGGCGTTTCCAAAAAAGCATTTGACGGCCGCGGGAACTATACCTTAGGAATAAAGGAACAAGTTATATTTCCGGAAATCAGTTATGAACTTATCGAGAAAATTAAAGGTATGAATATAACAATAGTTACTTCTGCAAAAAATAATGAAGACGGATATAAACTTTTGAAAAGTTTTAATTTCCCGTTTAGAAATTAGGAGATATGACATATGGCAAAAAAGTCTATGATTATAAAAGCGGAAAGGATCCCTAAATTTAAAGTAAGAAAGCATAACAGGTGCCCGATATGCGGAAGACCAAGAGGTTATTATAGAAAGTTTGATATGTGCAGAATTTGTTTCAGAACATACTCAAGCAAAGGACTTATTCCAGGAGTTACCAAATCAAGCTGGTAATCAACTAAAAATTATTTTTAATATATTTAAACGAGGAAAAAGAGAAAATGACTTACCCGATTTCAGATATGATTGTCAGAATAAAAAATGCCTATAAAGCAGGTAAAGAAAAAGTTAATATGCCGTATTCCGGCTTAAAGGAAAATATATGTGAAATCTTAAAGAGAGAAGGCTTTATAGAAGATTATTCGATTGAAAACACTGATGTAATTTCGGCTAAAAATATTAATGTTAAGCTAGCATATCATGAAAGTAAAAAGCCGACGATTATCGATATTCAAACAACCAGTACCCCGGGAATAAGATTTTATAAAAAAATTAAAGATATCAGGGCGTATAAAAACGGATTAGGAATAGAGATATTTTCAACTTCGGCAGGAATTTTGTCCGATATTGAATGTAAAGAAAAAAAGGTCGGCGGGCTTTCATTGTTAAAAGTTTTTTAATTTTTTAATTAAGATAAATTAAAAATAAAAAGGTACCAATAAAATGTCGAGAATAGGTAAAAAAATTATAGAAATTCCTAAAGATGTCAAAGTAGAGTTGAAAGGGAATATTCTAACTTCTTCCGGCCCTCTTGGAAAAATTTCTAAGATAATTCCTGAAGTGATAATTTTAGATATAAATACATCCGCCATTTCGGTTAAATTAAAAGACAATGATCCAAATTTTGAAAAATTTACAGGATTAACCAGAACTATTATAGCAAATGCAATTATCGGCGTAGTGAAAGGGTTCTCTAAAGATCTGGAGATTATCGGAGTCGGATATAGAGCGGAAGTTAAAAATAAAAATCTAGTGTTAAATTTAGGTTTTTCGCATCAGGTAAATTTTATAATCCCCGAAGGCATAAAAATAGTCGTTGAAAAAAATACGTTATTAAAAATTACCGGATTTGACAAGGAGCTTGTCGGACTTGTCGCTTCTCAAATAAGGGAATTAAGAAAGCCGGAACCGTATAAAGGGAAGGGTATTAAATATTTAGACGAAGTTATAAAACGAAAAGTCGGCAAGGCATCCGGAAAATAAATAAATTTGAATATAAAAAGGGCTGATTATGAAAGATAAAATTGAAAAGAGATTGCGCAGGAAGGCACATATTAAAAAGGTTATGAAAAATAATATGAAACCCCGCTTGTGCGTATTTAAAAGTTTAAATAATATTTATGTTCAGGTTTTCTCGACCGATAACGACGTCTTGGCCCAGGCATCTTCGCTTTCTAAGGAGATAAAAGGAAAGATTAAAGGACACAGAGGGAATGTAGATGCCGCTAAAGTCGTCGGGAAGCAAATTGCGGAATTATGCAGACAGAAATCAATAATCGATGTTGCATTCGATAGGAACGGGTATATTTATCACGGAAGGGTTAAAGCGTTAGCCGATGCCGCAAGAGAAAACGGTTTAAATTTTTAGGAGGATAATTTGGAGAAATTAAGCGTTGAAGATTTGGATATTAAGGATAAAGTTATCCATATTTCAAGAGTTGCTAAGGTAGTTAAAGGCGGAAGAAGATTTGGCTTTTCCGCATTGGTAGTAGCGGGAGACCCTGATGCAAATTTTGTAGGCATAGGTTTGGGCAAAGCCAAAGAGGTGCCGGAGGCAATTAGAAAAGGAACCGAACAGGCAAAGAAAAATTTGATAAAGGTCAAAGTTCATAAAAATTCAATTCCCCATGAGCAATATGGAAAAAGCGGAGCAGGTTATGTATTTATGAAGCCTGCTCCTGAAGGAACCGGAATAATCGCAGGGGGAGCTATGAGAGCAATTTTTGAACTTTCCGGAATAAAAAATGTTTACGCTAAATCTATCGGTTCTTCAAACCCGCATAATGTGGCAAATGCAACGTTGAAATGTATTTCTTCGTTCTTTTATAAAGGAGAACTTGATAAAATAAGAAAACATTATAAATCATAAATATTATTTTAAGTATAGAGGAATACAATTAAATGGTTAATTTAAGCGAATTTGGCAGGTATAATAATAAAAAGAGCAAAAGGCTGGGAAGAGGTTCGGGTTCCGGACACGGTCAAACTTCAGGGAAAGGAAATAAAGGTCAGAATGCAAGAGCCGGAGGTGGAGTAAGACCAGGATTTGAAGGTGGTCAGATGCCTTACAGCAGAAGAGTTCCTAAAAGAGGTTTTAACAACCCGTTGCGGGAGCAGATCGCGATTATTAATTTTACAGCTATTGAAAATATAAAAACCGATGACATAAACATAGATATTTTAAAAGAAAGCGGAATACTAAAGAAAAGTGAAAACAAGTTTAAGTTATTAGGTTCGGGGGAAATTAACCGCAAAATCAACATAGTTTGCAATAAAATATCTAAAAATGCTAAAGAAAAAATAGAAAAAACCGGCGGGACCGTAAGGATAATATAAAATAATGGCTCAAAGTTTTGAAAATTTAGGAAAAATACCGGAACTGCGCAACCGGATACTTTATACGCTTTTAATGTTCATAGTATTCAGGATAGGGGTTCATATTACAACCCCCGGCGTTAATCCTGTTGCTTTGTCTCAATTTTTTAGCGCCTCGAATAATAATTTATTCGGGCTTTTTAATATGTTTACGGGGGGTGCATTAGCGCGTTTTTCTATATTTTCCCTTGGCATTATGCCTTATATAAGTTCGTCGATTATATTTCAGATGCTGCCTATGGTTGTACCTTCTCTCGATAGATTACAGAAAGAAGGCGAAGCCGGAAGAAAGAAATTTATGCAATATACAAGATACGGGACGGTGCTGCTTTCATTATTTCAATCTATCGGAATAAGTTACGGAATTGAAGCCATGAGAAGTCCGGACGGCTTGCCGGTAGTTATGCATCCCGGTATGAGTTTTTTAATCATATCTGTAATTGCTCTGACGGCAGGCACTGTATTCGTTATGTGGATAGGCGAAGAGATATCGGAACACGGGATAGGCAACGGTATTTCACTGATTATATTTGCCGGAATAGTTGCGGCTATTCCCGGCGCATTTATGAATACTATTAAAATGGTCCAGCTTGGCGAAATTAATATTATGCTGTTGATTTTAATTGTTGCATTCATGACTTTAGTAATCGGATTTATTGTTTTTGTTGAGTCTGCCCAGAGACGCATTCCGATACAATATGCAAAAAAAATGATGGGGAGAAAGCTATATTCCGGTCAGGCCAGTTATCTTCCTTTAAAAGTAAATACTCCCGGGGTAATTCCTCCTATTTTTGCAATGTCGATTCTTCTTTTTCCGGCGACAATCGCTAATTTTATTAAAGTACCGGTTTTTGAAAGAGTTTCCGAATATTTAAATCCTAATGGAGTTCTTTACAATATAATTTTTGTTGTTTTAATTTTTTTCTTTTGCTATTTTTACACGGCAATTACGTTTAAAGTTGACGATGTTGCCGACGATTTGCGTAAATACGGCGGAAACATTCCGGGAATTAAACCAGGAAAATCTACCTCGGCATTCATAGATAAAATTTTAAACAGGGTTACGTTTATCGGCGCTACATACGTATCTTTAATCTGTCTACTGCCGACAATTTTAATTGATAAATTTAATGTTCCTTTTTACTTTGGCGGGACAGGGCTATTAATCGTCGTGGTAGTGGCTATGGATACCATAGTGCAGATTCAATCGCATTTATTATATAGAAATTATGACAGCCTGTTAAAGAAAGCATCAAAAAAATAATTAAATTAAATTAAATCAATTAAAGAGGTAGAAAATGAAAAGCAAGATTTATATTCTGATAGGACCTCCTGGCGCAGGCAAAGGAACTCAGGCAAAAAATATTGCAAATACAAAAGATTTTGTATTGATTTCCACAGGAGATTTATTAAGGGAAAACGTAGAGAAAAAAACCGAATTGGGTCAAATTGCAAAATCGTATATGGATAAAGGCGAATTTGTTCCGATAGATTTAGTTGCCAAGATAATTAAGGCAAATATTAAACAGAATTTGGGCAAAAACGGGTTTTTATTCGATGGATTTCCAAGGGACTTATCTCAGAATACGTTATTAAACGAGATGCTTAAAGAGTTTAACCTTGAAGCAGATAAAGTTATCTATATAGACGTTAAGAATGAAGCAATACTTGAAAGACTTACAAATAGAAGAGTTTGTCCAAAATGTAAAAAAGTATATCATATGAAATTTAACCCGCCTAAAAAAGATGAATTATGTGACGATTGCGGAGTGCCGTTGATTACGAGAGATGACGATAAACCGGAAGTTATTAAGAATAGATTGGCAACATATCATAAATCGACTCATCCTTTAGTCGAACATTTTGAAAAATTGGGCAAGGTGGTCAGGATTAACGGTGAAAAATCTCCTAAAGAGGTAGAAAACGAAATAATTTCGAATATCTAAACCGGCAAAAATGGTTAATCTTAAAAGCAAAATAGATATCGAAGGCATAAAAAAAGCAGGTGAAATCGTAAATAAAGTTTTAAATGAATTATCGGCGATGACTAAACCTGGCATTAAAACAATAGAGTATGATATTGTTGCGGAAAAGGAAGCATTATCTTTAAATGCAATTCCGGCTTTTAAAGGATATAACAGGTTTCCGCATGCTATTTGCGTATCGGTGAATGAAGAAGTGGTTCACGGTTTTCCTTCGCAAAGAAAATTAAGAGAAGGAGATATAGTAAGTTTGGATTACGGAATTTATTATAACGGCTATTATGCGGACGCCGCAGTTACCGTTCCGGTAGGCAATGTAACGGACTGCGCTCTAAACTTAATGAAAATTACCAAGGAAGCTTTGAATATCGGAATTTCAAAGGCTGTTTGCGGTAATAAAATTAACGACATTTCAACGGCGATTGAAAATTTTGTAATTCAGAATAAATATTCGGTAGTCAGAGATTTTGTCGGTCATGGGGTCGGTTTTAAATTACATGAAGATCCGCAGGTTCCTAACTATTATATTGAAGCAAACGACATATTGATAAAGGATGGAATGGTAATTGCAATTGAGCCCATGGTTAATGAATTTTCTTATAAAGTAAAGATTAAGCAAAACAAATGGACTGTCATTACTAAAGATAAAGGGTTGTCTGCTCATTTTGAGCATACGGTAGCGGTAACGAAAGAAGGACCGGAAATTCTTACATAGGAAATTTATGTCTAATAAGGAAGATTTAATTGAAGTCGAAGGAACTGTTGTGGAACCGCTTCCTAATGCAATGTTTAGAGTTGAATTAGAAAACGGATATAAAGTGCTTGCGCATATATCGGGAAAAATGCGTATGCACTATATCAAGATTCTTGCCGGCGATAAAGTAACGGTTCAATTGTCTCCGTATGATTTGACGAGAGGACGTATTATCTTCAGAGGAAAGTAAAGCGGAAATAAGAAATTCTAAATTTAATAGAAATATTAAAGGAGTTAAAATTGAAAGTAAGGTCATCGGTTAAAAAAATATGCGATAAGTGTAAAGTTATTAAAAGAAAAGGGGTCGTAAGAATAATTTGCGAAAACCCTAAACATAAGCAGCGTCAGGGTTAAAAAGGAGGAAATATGGCAAGAATTTCAGGAATAGATTTACCTAAGAATAAAAGAATCGAAATTGCGTTAACCTATATTTATGGTATCGGGCGTTCATTGTCAAACAAGCTTTTAGCAAAGGCGGGTATCCCTGTCGATACTAAAGTAAAAGATTTGGCGGATATCCAGGTAAACAATATAAAGCAATTGATCGACAATGAATTTAAAGTAGAAGGCGACTTAAGAAGAGAAGTACAAATGAATATAAAAAGATTAATAGATATCGGCAGTTATAGAGGATTAAGACATAAGAAAGGGTTGCCTGCTAGAGGGCAGAGAACCAAAACAAATGCAAGGACAAGAAAGGGGCCAAGAAAATCAACTATTGCGGCGGCAAAAGCTAAATAGGGATATTTATAATTAATATTAATTCAAGAGGTATTAAGAGGTATAAATGGCTAACGTTAAAAAAAATGCACCGAAAAAAAAGAGGGAGAAAAAAAATATCCAGAATGCGATTGCCCATATAAAATCGACATTCAATAATACGATAGTGAGCATTACGGATTTAAGCGGAAATGTTCTTGCGTGGGCAAGCTCAGGGACAAGCGGGTTTAAGGGTTCCAGAAAAAGTACTCCGTACGCAGGACAGGTTGCCGCCGAGCAGGCCGCTAAAAAAGTGTCCGATTACGGTGTTGCAAATGTAGAAGTTTATATAAAAGGTCCGGGCGGCGGCAGGGAATCTGCTCTTAGGGCGCTTCAAAGTTCAGGCTTTAATATAACATTAATTAAAGACGTTACTCCTATACCGCATAACGGATGCAGACCCCCGAAAAGGAGAAGAGTTTAAGTTTTATGTTTATATATTAAATATATTAAGTAATATTGAAATGATGAGGTGAAAAATTGGCTAAATACAATGGACCGGTTTGTAAATTGTGCAGAAGGGAAGGCGGGAAGCTTTTTTTAAAAGGTGATAGATGTTTTTCCGATAAATGCGCTTACGACAAAAGGGAATATGCCCCCGGAGAACATAAGGGCATAAGAAGAAAGTTATCAGAATACGGAGAGCAATTAAGAGAAAAACAAAAGTTAAAAAGAACTTACTGTCTTATGGAGAAGCAATTTAAAAAAACATATAGAACCGCGGAAAGAATGGAGGGAATTACCGGCGAAAATTTGCTTTCTTTATTAGAAAGAAGATTAGACAACGCCGTTTATACTCTGGGTTTTGCCGTCTCCAGAAAATTAGCAAGGCTTTTAATAACCCACGGACATTTTTTAGTTAACGGTAAAAAAGTAAATATTCCTTCTTATATTTTAAAACCAGGTGAGCAGATTATGATTCGCGAAAAAAGCAGGAAATGCGATATTATAAAAAACTCGTTAGAGTCTGCCGTGAGAAAAACACATCCCGAATATTTTGAAGCAAATATCGATGCTTATCAAGGAACGTTAAAAAGCATTCCCGAAAGAGATGAAATTATATCTACGGCAAACGAAAAGCTTATAGTAGAACTTTATTCTAAATAGGCGCCAAATAATAATTTTTTGGAGGCAATATGAAAAAAAATTGGCTTTCGCTTATTAAGCCAAAGAAGATAGAATTTGAAAAGGAAACATATACCGATTATTACGGAAAACTGATTGTGGAACCGTTAGAAAGAGGTTTTGGGACGACTATCGGCAATGCTCTGCGCAGGGTTCTTCTCTCCTCTATTGTTGGGTATAAAATATCCGAAGTTAAAATTGAAGGGGTGTCGCATGAATTTTCTTCCGTACCGGGAATAGTGGAAGACGTAACGGAGATTATATTAAATTTAAAAGACATAGATTTTAATATAACCTCGGATGAGCCGGAATCTGTTTATATAGACGTAGATAAAGAAGGAGATGTTTACGCATCCGATATCAAGACATCGCAAAACGTCGAAGCGGTAAACAAAGAAAAAAAGATTTTAACTATTGCCAAGGGTGGTCATTTTAAGGCGCAGATGCTTGTAACAGGAGGTAGAGGATATGTTCCGAGCGAACTTAACGTCCGCGAAGATGCGCCGATAGGAACGATTTCTCTCGACGTTTCGTTTTCGCCGGTTAAAAAAGTTACAATGGACGTTTCATATGCAAGGGTCGGCGGAATTACGGATTACGACAAGCTCGTGATGGAAATATTTACAAATGGATATATAACTCCTGAGGATGTCCTTACATCCGCATCTTTAATATTGCAGGATCAGATTTCGGTTTTTGCTACTTTTGAAGAAATGGATCAGCTATATGAAAAGAAGATCCAGCCGGAAACGGAAAAACAGTCAGAAAATCATCTAAATGAGAATCTACTTAAAAACGTAGATGAACTTGAACTTTCAGTTAGGTCTGCAAATTGCCTTAAAAATGCAAATATAAAAACAATTTATGAACTGGTTCAGAAAACCGAAGGAGAAATGCTTAGGACTAAAAATTTCGGAAGAAAATCCCTCAATGAAATAAAAGAAGTTTTATCTACTATGGGATTAGGTTTTGGAATGAAATTAGATAGCGCCGCCGTTCCAAAACGGGGAAAATAATTTGTCAAATTATATATTTATATTTATTCAGAGGTCAAAATGCGTCACGGAAAAATCAAAACCAGATTAAATAGAACTTCGTCACATAGAGCCGCTCTTTTAAGGAATATGGCTTCTTCTCTTATCGAGTTCGAAAGGATTGAAACAACTTTACCTAAAGCTAAAGTTTTAAGGAGCTATATAGAAAGGCTTGTTACACTCGGCAAATCGGATACTACCGCGAGGCGGCGTATTGTATTCTCGCGGCTAAGAAACAAGAATGCGGCGACAAAACTTTTTAAAGATCTAGGTCCGAGGTTTGTAGGTAGACCCGGGGGGTATGTTAGAATCATTAAAACAGGGTATAGAGCCGGAGATGCAAGTCCATTAGGGCTGATAGAATTTATTTCTAAAGAAGAATAAAAAAGTACGGTAATTTAGCACAGGCATAAATTATGATAAAGAAAAAAAATGTGATATAATTCTCTTTATTATGCCCCTTATGTCGATGTTAAATTATGAGGATATTTTAAAGACGCCCGATCCATTTAATATTATTCCCCTTATTCATGAAGTAAGCGGAGATATGGATACGCCGATATCTATATTTTCGTCCTTCCACCAAGAGCCGTACGCATTCTTTTTTGAAAGCGCCGAAGGTGTCGGGAAATGGGGAAGATATTCGTTTATTTGTTTGAATCCTTCACTGATTGTTCGTCTTTATAAGGACGAACTTAATATCGATAATTTTACCGGTCATAAATTCGGATTTAAGGAAAATATAAATCTTAAAGATTTAAATGAAGATATTTTTGTATATATCAAGAAAATCCTTTCCGAATTTAATATGTGCAAAGACAATCTGCCTAACGAGTTTATAGGCGGACTTTTCGGTTATTTAGGATATGAGATCAGCGGTCTTATCGAAAAATTACCCCCGGATAAAGAAGATGTTACCGATGTTTACGATATGTTTTTTATGCTGCCGAGAGACGTGATAGTTTATGACGGATTAAATCAGGCTATAAAGATAGTATCTTTTATATTCAGAAATAATTTTAATAACGAAAGGCTAAGGCAGGAATATGAATCGGCTGTTAAAAGAATAGATAAGATAACAGGTATTATTAAAAAAAGGGATTTTGAATTTAAAAAAACTAAAGAAGTTAAGAATTCAAATATCGAAATTGTCGACGAAATAGGGTACGACGCATTTAAACAAAAAGTTTTAGCCGCAAAAGAATATATACTCCGCGGAGATATATTTCAAGTGCAGATTTCCCGCAGGAAAAAGATTATTAATCCACCCGACCCGTTTCTTTTCTACAGGGCGCTTAGGCTCATAAATCCGTCTCCGTATATGTTTTACCTTAAAATTAACGATTTTGTAATTACAGGCTCTTCGCCGGAAAACTTAGTTAAACTTACAGGCGATATTATCGAAACAAGACCGATAGCCGGTACCATTAAAAGAGGTGAAAATCCAGCCGAAGATGAATATTTTGCCGGCAAACTGCTTGATGACCCTAAAGAACGCGCGGAACACATTATGCTTGTAGATTTGAGCAGGAACGATATAGGAAGGGTATCAAAAAAGGGGTCGGTTAAGATTGATAAGCTTATGTATATAGAAAAATATTCCCATGTTCAGCATATAGTTACGAGCGTCCTTTCTCAAATCAAGGAAGGGGCAGATGCCTTTGATTTAATCAGGGCTTCATATCCGGCAGGTACCCTTACCGGAGCGCCGAAGGTAAGAGCAATGGAAATAATAAACGAGCTTGAGGAATCAAAAAGAGGAATTTATGGCGGAGGTGTCGGCTATTTTGGATTTTTAGAAAACGGCATGTGCGATAAAATGGAATTCTGTATAACTATAAGGACTGCGTTATTTAAAAAAAATGCGGCGTATATTCAGGCAGCCGGGGGAATAGTGCATGATTCTACGCCCGAAAATGAATTTGCCGAGACGGAAAATAAATTAAGACATTTAATAGCCGCTTTTAATATGGTAGAAAGGTTTAATTAAAACTTATGGTCTTAGTTATAGATAATTACGATTCATTTACTTATAACATTGTTCAATATATAGGGGAACTGTGTTACGACACCGTAGTATTCAGGAACGATGCTATAGACATTTCCGATATTATGAAGATGAATCCCGAAAAAATTGTTATCTCTCCGGGTCCCAAGTCTCCTGTCGAAGCAGGAATTACCGTTGAAGTCATTAAAAATTTTTATTCTATAGTTCCCATATTAGGAGTTTGTCTTGGACATCAGGCAATAGGCTACGCATTCGGCGCAGAAATAATACGCGCAAAAAATGTGATGCACGGAAAAGTTTCATCTATAAAGCACGATTCATCCTTTATATACAAAGACGTACCCAGTCCTTTCGAAGCTACGAGATACCATTCCCTTATTATTAATAAAGAAAATCTGCCGGAAATTATAAACGTGACGGCAATAAGCTTAGACGACAACGAAATTATGGGAATAGAGGTTAAGGGTAGTAAAGTTTACGGTGTGCAATTTCATCCCGAATCCATTCTTACATCTTACGGGAAGCAAATAATTAATAATTTTTTATCGATTTGAAATATATGAAAGAAGATTTTATTAAAGAATTATTAGGGCGGGTTGTTGATAATAACAATTTGACTATAGATGAATCGCATGAAATTTTTAATGCAATTTTAAAAGGAGAACTTACCAATGCCCAAATGGCCTCCCTTCTTACATCTTTAAAAATTAAAGGCGAGACCGTGGACGAGATAGCCGGCGCCGCTCTTGCTATGAGAGAAAATGTCGTTACCGTAAAAATTAAAGACGAATATAAATATTCGTTAGTGGACACCTGTGGAACGGGAGGGGATTCTAAAAATACGTTTAATATATCTACGTGCTCAGCTTTAATCGCCGCAGGCGCCGGAGTAAAGATAGCAAAACATGGAAATTATGCCGTTTCTTCAAAATCCGGAAGCGCCGATGTCCTTAAAGAATTGGGCGTGAATATATCCTTAGATGCCGAAGGAGTTTTTAGATCGATAGAATATGCAAATATAGGCTTTTTATTAGCCCCCAAATTTCATACCGCAATGAAATATGCCGCTCCTGTAAGAAAAGAGCTGGGTTTTAAGACCATATTTAATATATTAGGTCCTTTAACGAACCCCTTAGGTGTAAAAAAACAGGTAATAGGAGTTTATTCCGACGATTTATCCAAAAAAATAGTTGCCGTCCTTAAAATATTAAATTCAGAAAAAGCATTTGTCGTTCATAGCAGAGACGGAATGGACGAAATAAGTCTTTCGGCGGTAACGGATATTTATGAATTAGATGCGTCGGGCAACGTTAAATATTTTGAATTCAATCCGAAAGAATATGGATTCAACTTTTTTCAAGAGGATGAATTTAAATCTTTATCGGTTGCTTCAAATGCAAAAATTATATATGATGTTATCAGCGGAAATAAAAGTCCCAGAGCAGACCTTGCAATTTTAAACGCTGGATTTGCTATTTTAGCCTCAGGCAAAGCGGATAATTTATACGATGCTTTTAACGAAGCAAGGTATTCGGCGGAATCTGGCAGAGCTTTAAAATCTTTGCAAAACCTTATTGAAATCTCCAATAAATAAGTATTAAAATATAAATATGATATTAGATGATATTTTAAAAGAAAAAACAAAAGAAATAGAAAAATTTAAAGCGGCGCTTAATGAAGCGGATTATAGGAATAAGGCATTTTTGGCTTTTAACGGTCTAAGAAGTTTAAAAAGCGCTTTGAAGCCGAGATCTAACGGGGAAGCAGTTTCCTACAGAATTTGCAGTATAATTGCGGAAGTCAAGAAGACTTCCCCCTCAAAAGGGCTTCTAGTGGAAAATTATAAACCGGATGAACTTGCGGCTATCTATGAAAGAGGAGGGGCGAGCGCTATTTCGGTTCTTACGGATAAGAAATTTTTTATGGGTAATCCATCCGATATTTTAAAAGTTAGAAATGCGGTAAAACTTCCGGTCCTAAGAAAAGATTTTATAATAGATGAAATTCAGATTTTTGAATCTAAAATAATAGAAGCGGACGCAATTCTTTTAATTATTAAAGCATTGACGGAAGTCCAATATAAAAATCTTCTTGCTCTTGCCGCAGAACTTTCCTTAGAAGTTCTTACAGAGATAGCAGACGAAAAAGAACTTGAGACGGCTTATAAATATAATGCAGAAATAATCGGCATAAACAGCAGGGACCTAAGGACTTTTAAAACCGATTTATTTAAAACAGCCGCTTTAGCCGAAAAAATACCTCCAGGAAAGTTAATTGTAGCGGAGAGCGGTATTAACGGCAGGGGGGATATAGAAATGCTGATGAAAAGAGGGATAAACTCTTTTCTCATAGGGGAAGCCCTTGTTACTTCCGCCGATGCTTCAAAAATGTTAAAAGACTTTTTGTCGCCGTATTCTATGAATAATAATTATATATAAAATCATATATAAAAATATAAAAATAGATTTTAATTTAATGCCCTATATTCCAAAAATTAAAATATGCGGTATAACCAATGTCGATGATGCTTACAATGCTTTAGAGCTGGGTGCCGATACACTGGGTTTTGTTTTTTACGAAAAATCAAAAAGGCATATTTCTCCTAAAACGGCAAAAGAAATTATAACGGAACTTAGAAAAACGGTAGAAAAAAATATAAAAAATTTTTTATCGGTTAAAAGAAACGTCATAATTACCGGAGTTTTTGTAAACGAGGATCCAATAAAGGTTAAAAGGATAGTAAAAGATTTAGATATCGACATAATCCAGTTGTCGGGAAACGAATCTTTAAAGTATATAGAAGAATCGGGGATAGATAAAAATTTGATCATCAAAGCCGTCCATGTCAAAGAAGAGACGGATTTATATAAAATTTATCCGTATAAAAACGCGGGAGTTAATGTTCTTATAGATGCGTTTGGAGGGCAGGGCATATTTGGGGGGACAGGGATATCCGTCAACTTAAGTATAATAAAGAACTTAAATGCCGGCGATTTAATTTTGGCGGGCGGGATAGGCGAAGACAATATAGAATATATAATGAAATCCGTCAGACCCTACGGAATAGACCTTTCTTCAAAGATAGAGGATTTACCCGGGAAAAAGAATTACGATAAGATGGAGTTATTTTTTAAAAATCTTAGGAGAGCTTCATATGAAACTGCCTAATAAGAAAGGTCATTTCGGCGAATACGGCGGAAGATATATTTCCGAAACATTAATGCCTGCCGTCATCGAACTTGAAGAATTTTATAAAAAAATAAGAAGTGATAAAAAATTTATAAAAGAGTTTAATTATTACCTAAAAAATTACGTAGGCAGACCAAGCCCTCTGTATTTTGCAAAAAGACTTTCAGATATTTATAAGTCCGATATATACCTTAAACGGGAAGACCTAAACCATACCGGGGCACACAAAATAAACAATACGATAGGGCAGGCTTTGCTTGCCGTAAAGATGGGAAAAAAACGGATTATCGCCGAAACAGGGGCGGGACAGCATGGAGTGGCTACTGCTACGGTCTGTGCCCTATTCGACTTAGAGTGTGAAGTATTTATGGGCAAAAAAGACATCGAAAGGCAGAAACAAAATGTTTTCAGAATGGAGCTTCTCGGAGCAAAAGTTAATCCCGTGGAATCAGGTTCTCAGACCCTAAAAGATGCTATGAATGAAGCATTGAGGGATTGGATTACAAATATTAAAACCACGTATTATATGATAGGAACTGTTGCCGGCCCTCACCCTTATCCATTAATAGTCAGGGATTTTCAATCCGTTATAGGAAAAGAAGTTCTAAAACAGCTTAAAAAACTTCCGGATATTTTAATAGCATGCGTCGGGGGCGGCAGTAATGCCATAGGACTATTTTACCCTTTTTTAAAATACGATAAAGTGAAGATGTACGGCGTAGAAGCCGGAGGATGCGGCATTGAAACCGGTATGCACGCCGCTTCTATTTCTGGAGGTACGCCTGGGGTTTTACACGGAAACAAAACTTACCTGCTTCAAGACGAGTTCGGCAGAATTGTGAATGCCCATTCTATTGCCGCGGGACTCGACTATCCCGGCATAGGTCCGGAACACAGCTATTTTGCGGATAAAAAAAGGATTATATTTGACAGCGTAACGGATGAAGAGGCTGTTTCAGCTTTTCAAAAGCTATGCAGGCTTGAAGGCATTATTCCGGCATTGGAAAGTTCCCATGCGATTGCATATTTAGAAAAAATAAAAAAGGAAATAAAAGGGAAAACCGTAGTTATAAATCTTTCCGGCAGAGGGGATAAAGATATGCATACAATTTCGGAATATCTTTCATCGAACACTGATGCAAAATTATCAAAATTATAAAAATAAAATAATAAAAATGTCAAAAGAGAACAAAATAGATACCGTATTTAACAGACTAAGAACTGAAAATAAAACGGCTTTTATACCGTTTATATCTATAGGCGACCCTGATATTGAAACTTCATTGGAAATAGCAAAAACTTTGATAAAAAACGGGGCGGACATGATTGAACTCGGTTTTCCTTTTTCGGATCCGATGGCAGACGGCAAAGTAATACAAAGGTCTTACGAAAGGGCTTTGAAAAACAAGGTCTCGATGGAAGACGCTTTTAGTTTTGTAAAAAAGCTCAAAGCATACAGAGATATTCCCGTGATTCTTTTTACGTATTACAATCCTGTTTTCATACTTGGCGAAAGATTTGCCAAAGGCGCTCAAAGCGCCGGAATAGACGGCATTTTAGTCGTTGATTTGCCTCCCGAAGAGAGCGGAGAATTAACAAAATATATTCAGGGTAAAAATATATATCAGATTTATTTGCTTGCCCCTACGACTGGCAACGAACGGATAAAGCAGGTATTATCACATGCTAAAGGTTTTGTCTATTATGTCAGTGTTACGGGAGTTACGGGAGTAAGAAAAAGCCTCCCTGAAACAATTAAATCAAAGGTTAAGGAAATTAAGGAGATAAGCTCTATACCAGTGGGAGTAGGCTTCGGCATATCTTCCAAAGAACAGGCGAAAGATATCGGAAAATGCGCCGACGCCGTAATAATAGGTTCAAAAATAATTCAATTTATAGAGGACAACATTAACGATAAGCCTACAATAATACAAAGGATAGCCGAATTTTCATCCGGTATAAAATCAAATCTATAAGTATACAATTACAATATATGCTTTTATTTAAATCAAAAAACGGCAGGAAGGAACAGGGCAAGCCTGTCATACCGGAAGGGCTATGGATTAAATGTCCCAGTTGCAGCGAAATTATTTATAAAAAGGAATTAGAAAGAAATCTTGAAGTCTGTCCAAAATGCAATTATCATTTTAGACTTAAAGCGTTTAGAAGAATAGAAATAATATTCGACGAAGGCAGTTTCAAAGAGCTTTTTCAAGATATTAAGCCTATAGACGTATTAAATTTTACGGATACTAAAAGGTATAAAGACCGGCTTAGAGAAGATGCCGAGAAAACGGGGCTTTCCGATTCTGTAGTTGCGGGGGAAGGAAATATTCATGGAATCAAGGTTGTATCTTCGATTTTCGATTTTAATTTTATGGGCGGCTCAATGGGGAGGGTTGCAGGAGAAAAGATTGCAAAAACATTTGAATACGCTACCGTCAATAAACTTCCCGTGATAATTTTTTCGTCTTCCGGAGGCGCAAGAATGCAGGAAGGAATTTATTCTCTTATGCAGATGTCTAAAACTTTAGCTCTTGTTTCGGAATTTAATAAAACTGGGATACCGTATATATCGGTCATGACCGATCCTACTACGGGTGGGGTATCGGCAAGTTTTGCGACTATGGGCGATGTTATAATTGCAGAGCCTAAAGCGCTTATAGGATTTGCCGGTCCGAGGGTAATAGAAAAGACTATTCATCAGAGTCTTCCGGAAGGATTTCAAAGGTCGGAATACTTATTGGAGCATGGAATGGTAGATATGATAGTCGAAAGAAAAGATTTAAAGGATGTTTTAAAAAATATGCTGCTCCTTTTTATCAATGAGTAGATTAGATGAAATATATGGTTTAAGCGGTTTTTCCATGAATTTCGGTCTTGAGAGAATAAGAGCATTAATGCGGTATGCGGGTAACCCGCAGAATAAGTTAAAAACCGTGCATATAGCCGGAACAAACGGAAAGGGGTCTGTAAGCAGATTTATTTATAGTATCTTAGAAGAGCATGGCTTAAATGTCGGACTATACACTTCTCCTCATTTAGTGACTTTTTCCGAAAGAATAGTTACCGGCGGAGAGAAGATAAAGGGTAGCGATCTAGAAAGGCTGAATGATTTTTTTGATAAAATAATTTCCGAAAAGGATGATTTTAAAAAATTAGGCGCTCCATCTTTTTTTGAACTTACTACGGCAATCTGTTTTCTCTATTTTTTCGAAAAAAAGGTCGATATAGCCGTTATAGAAGCAGGTTTGGGCGGCAGATTAGATGCCACTAACATAATAAAAAAACCGCTTCTGTCGGTAATTACCAATATATCAATGGACCATAAAGATATATTGGGAAATTCTCTTAAAAAAATTGCGCTTGATAAAGCGGGCATAATTAAAAGAAATTCCGTTGCCGTTTGCGGAGAGAAAAAAAGTAAAATAGAAGGCGCAATAAAAGATTATGCTTTAAGTTTAAATGCGGAGTATTTTAATGCGAATAACGTTAAATTATTCAAAAGGGGCGAAGACGATTTATATAATTACAAAGGACTAAATACCGAAATAAAAAATATAAAATTGCCGAGTTTAGCTTTATATCAGAAATATAATTTAAAACTCAGTCTTTTATCCATCGAAATTCTCTATAAATATTATAAAAAGAGCCTAAAATTAAAACTAAACGATAATTTAATAAGAAACGGAATATTAAAATTTAGCAACGAAGGACGTTTTGAAATAATTAAATATAAAAATAACGATATTATTTTAGATGGAGCTCATAATCCGGATGGAATTAAAAATCTTGTTATTTCATTGCAAAAATTTTTTAAAAAGAATAATTTTATAATTATCTTTGCGGTTATGAAGGATAAGGATTATAAAACAATTTTAAGAAGGCTTTCGGTTTTAGGAGGAGACATTATCTTTACCGGTTTAAATAACGACAGAGCATTGAGCGGGAATGAATTGAAAAGGTTCTCCATGCAAAATCATTGTTTTAAAAAAGTTTTTATAGAAGACAATATAAAAGATGCATTGGAAACGGCGGCGAAGAGCAAAAAAAAAGGCGATGTGATACTTATCTGCGGTTCTTTATACCTGATAGGGGAATTTAAAAAAACCATTAAAAATTAGTTGCATTTAAATTCATGAAAAAAATTTCATTCATCCTCTTTGTTTTTGCAGTTTTATATTCCTTAAATATTATTCAAACTTCATATGCGCTTGAAACAAAAACCATTCCTATCCATATTTTAGCGGATAAAGTAGTCTATAATAAGAATAATCATACCTATATTTTTACCGGAAACGTAATAATAACACGTAAAAAATTTAACTTAAAAGCGGATAAAGTGGTCTATTTTTATAAAACGGATTATGCTGTTGCCACGGGAAACGTTATAGTAAATTCAAAAGGAACGGTTACTAAAGCTAAAAAGCTTAAAGTATATTTAAAAAGCAAAATAGGAACCATTTATAATTCCCATATACATTATTTGGATAAAAACATTTACGTTTACGGCGATAGAATTTACCATAAAGGCAAAGGTTTTTATCAGGTGAAGGACGGCTACCTAACGTCGTGCAAAAGAACCCCCCCTTCGTGGAAATTATATTCATCTTTTTCAGATGTATATGAGGGGAGCTATGTCTATTCTTTTAATTCTATTTTTTATATCCATAATGTGCCGATTTTATATTTTCCGTTTATGGTGACTCCTATTAAAACAAAGAAATCTTCGGGGCTTTTAATACCTACGATGGGATATAGCTCGCTTACCGGTTATCAGGCTGGAGAGGGCTACTATTTCGATCTTGGCAGATCTCAGGATTTGACTTATAATTTAAATTATTACAGCTACTTAGGCTACGGAAATTCGCTAAAATATAGATACAGCCTCAATCCTTATTCTCACGGTTCTATTTACGGATTTTATATGCACGAAGGGGATAATAAGAAAAGTTTTACTATGTCGCCTAATTTAACCCGGTATCTTTTGTTTTCCCATAATATGGATTTTTTTGGGAATCTGGCGGTTAAAACAAACTTGAATATTCCATCGGATAATTCATTTTATGCCGATTTCTCGACCAACGTCTATCAAATGACGAAAAACAGATTGTCTTCTAATTTTTCGGCGACTTACGATTCTGACGGCTATTCCGCAAGGATGAACTTTCTCAGGTTAGATAACTTATTTATTCCGAATTATGCCACGGTTGACGAATATCCCGCTTTTTCGCTGGACGGACAATCGAAACTCGGAGATTTTTTAAACAATCCTTTATATTTCAATTTACATTCGTCATTCGATGTTTTCAGGAGCCCCGCATATCTGAACGATGAAAGATTGGATATATATCCGCAGGCATATATGCCGCTGAGACTCATAAGAGGTATCCATATAACTCCCAGAGCAGGAATTAGGGATACCGGCTATTTTAATATTACCGACGGATATACGGATATTTCTTCTACCGACAAGAATAGACAGGTTTATTACGCTTCGTTAAACGACAATACGACTCTTTTTAATAATTATGTTACCTCTTATAAAAATCATAGCGGTTACTTAGCTTTTTTAACGCCTTACGTAAATTATAATCTTGTCAGGCCTGTTAATCAATCCGGTATTCCGCTAATCGACCAGACTGATTATATTCCGCAGGAAAGCGCATTTAAATACGGACTTAATTTTAATCTTGAAAGTTATGCAGATAAAGGAGTAAATAATTTACTGAGATTCAGCTTGTATCAATACCATTCTATTTCAGGGAATTTTATAAATCCGGTAAACTATTTTAATTATGATAATGCAAATTCGGATATTATTACAAGAATTAAAGTCCATCCGGTTTCAAATCTGTATTTTTTCGGGAGCGGAAGTTATGACGATTATAACTATATATTTCATGATTATAATATCAACTCGCGAATTACAGATTTCAGACAAGATTCTTTCGGCATAGGATATACTGAAATAAACGATGTTCAGGGGTATCTTACGGCATTAAATATGTTTAATTCTTCAAATTTAAATCTTTTTCCACAAACCTCGTCGGTTATCACCAATCTTAATACTCTTGCTTACACGAGTTTGTCCGCTAATTTAAATATTATCTCAGGTTTTAGTATTAATACTACCGAAAATATAGACCTTACGGTGCATAAAGATATATCTAATTCTATCGGCATAGCATATCAAACCGGCTGCATAGGTTTTATTGCCAATTATATAAATCTGCCTTATTTTCATCAATGGGCTTTTTCCTTCGGCTTGGTACTTAGGGGTATAGGAACGTACGGCTTCGGCAATATGATTTCTCCTGGTGCTACGGCATCGGGCTTAACGATGAACGGTCCGGGTTTTAACAGCGGTTTGTAAACATTAGACCGGTTTTAAGCAGTTGGTCAAATTTTAACTTTGGAGGTTTTTGATTTTTGTGAAAACATATCTTGTAACGGGCGGTTTCGGTTTCATAGGATCTAATTTTATCCGTTATGTTCTGGATAAACAAAAAGACATAGGGATAATCAACGTAGATAAGATAACATATGCCGCAAACCCCGGAAATCTTGCGGGTTATTCCGAAAATTACAAATTCTACAGAGTAGATATTGCCGATAAAACGGCATTGTCGAAAGTTTTTCAAGAAAATAAAATAAATTGTGCGGTTAACTTTGCGGCAGAATCCCATGTGGACAGGTCTATTGCCGACCCGGGAATTTTTATTAAAACCAATGTCGAGGGAACCTTAAACCTGCTAGAGTTGTCCATGAAATATCGTGTAGAGAAATTTCTACAAATTTCCACAGACGAAGTTTATGGGTCTTTAGGCGCTTCCGGAAAATTCAACGAAGAAACACCGTTATCGCCCCGCAGTCCTTATTCCGCTTCAAAAGCCGCCGCAGATATGCTTGCTATGTCATTTTTTCATACTTATAATATGCCTGTTTTAATATCAAGGTGTTCGAACAATTACGGACCATATCAATTTCCGGAAAAATTAATGCCTTTAGTTATTATTAATGCGTTAAATGATAAAGATATACCCTTATACGGAGACGGAAAAAACGTAAGAGACTGGATATATGTTAGAGACCACGTTAAAGGCATATGCTTAGTTTTAGAAAAGGGGAAATTCGGAGAAGTTTATAATATAGGCGGCAACTCTGAAGCAGAAAATGTTGATATAATTATATACATATTAGATAAGCTTAATAAACCTCGTTCATTAATTAAGTATGTTAAAGACAGACAGGGGCACGATAGAAGATATGCTATGGACTTTTCTAAAATCAACGCCGAAACAGGATTTTTACCCAAATATAATATAGAAAAAGGTATAGATTCTACGATAAACTGGTATAAAAAAAACGAAAGCTGGTGGCGGAAAATATTATCCGGAGATTATAAAGAATATTATAAAAAAATGTATGAAAACAGGTGAGGTTTTATAATGCTGAAGATTGCTCTTATCGGTTCAACAGGTATGCTTGGCATAGACGTAAATGCCGCCCTTAAAGGGGTAAATTTTCTTATTAAGAATTATAATTCTAAGAATTTAGACATAGCAGATGGGACGGCAGTTAATGGAGCTTTAAACGGTTTTAAGCCCGATTATATTATTAACTGCGCCGCATATACGGACGTGGACGGGGCGGAAACGGAAAAGGAAAAAGCCGATGCCGTTAATAATATCGGGGTGCAAAATTTAGCCGATACGGCTTTGAATATAGGTTCTAGAATAATACATTTAAGTACAGATTATGTGTTTGACGGGTCGAAGAAGATGCCTTATACCGAAGACGACGTGCCTAACCCGATAAACGAATACGGCTTATCCAAGCTCAGAGGAGAGGAGGCTTTGAAAAATTCAGGAGCAAGTTATATAATATTAAGAACCTCATGGCTATACGGTAAAAACGGGAAAAATTTCGTGAACACGATTTTAAAATTGGCAGACAGCCAGAAAAAAATAGAGGTGGTAAACGATCAGTTCGGCGCCCCTACATACACTAAAGACGTTGCATATGCTATATCCGAAATAATTATAAAAGACAATTCCAAAAATGAAATTTATCACTTAACTAACGAAGGTCACACTTCATGGTATAAATTTGCCCTTGAAATAGTAAGCGTTTTTAAGAGAACAAATTGCGAAATTGTGCCCACGCCTTCAGATAAGTTCGTAAGACCTGCCAAAAGACCGGTTTACAGTGTCATGGACAACTCTAAAATTAAAGAGGATTATGGCATAGAGTTAAGACCGTGGAAAGATGCCCTTAAAAAATACTGCAACGACATAGGGTATTTTATTATTTGAAAAATTTTAATTAAAATATATAATTATAATCAGATATAATCATTAGATACAATATTAGATGTTTAAAAATTATTTAATTTCTAATTTTAATGACCAAATCTTTTATCGGTAAAATCAAAAGCAGGTTTCTAACCGGATTAACTATTATCATTCCGGGAGCTATAACTATTTTTATAATAGTATGGCTCTTAAGGGAAGTTAATAGAATTTTTAATCCCTTCTCTATTTTCATAAAGAGATATATCCATATTTATATACCGGACATTGGATTAATACTTTTATTTGCTTTAATTCTTATTTCAGGTTTTCTTATTACTAATTGGCTTGGCAGAGCCGTTATTAGTTTATACGAAAACGTTATGCTGAAAATTCCGGTGGTAAATTTACTTTATAAATCGACTAAGCAATGGGTAGATATATTTTCTCCCGACAAAAGTTCGTTTAAAAAATTTGTTTTAGTCAGATATAACGGCGATAAATTTATATACGGGTTTTTAACGTCCCATACCGGAATAAAAGGCGAAAATAAAGACGATTACGCGGTAGTTTATATTCCGACGAACCATCTTTACATAGGTATGAATATAATTGCCAAAAAAGATGACATAATCGAAACCGGTCTGAAAGTGGAGCAGGGGATACAGATTGTTCTTTCGGCGGGGATAGCGTTTCCGAAAAAATTGTAATATAAAAAGAATCGGTTTCTAAATGCATAATAGATTTTATATCGATGAGAAAATAGAGGGTTATTCCGGAAAAGAGATTGTTTTGGAATCGATATCTGCTCATATTAAAGCATTTCGCAAAAAAATAGGCGATGAAATTAAACTCTACGACGGCTTAGGAACTGTTTATTCCGCTAAAATTCTTAAAATTGCTAAGAAAAATATTAATATTGAATTGATATCAAACAAGAAATATTTAGAAAATAATATTAAAATTTATCTTTTCCTGCCTCTTATTACGTCTCACATAATGGACCAGCTTATCGCCAGAGTTTGTGAACTCGAGGTAAGCAATATTTTTCCCGTAATCACGGAAAGGTCTATTAATTTAAAAAATGAAAAAGAAATAAATTCTAAGTTGTCGAAATGGGATAAAATTTCTAAAGGAGCTATGATTATTGCCGGGAAAAATTTTTCTACGGTGATAAACAAACCCATAGATTTAGCCGCCGCCTTTAAATCGGCAGAAAATTTTAACGCAAAATTAATAGCTTCTCCTGACGCAAATTTATTTTTAAAAGATTATTTGGAAAATTTTGATTTTAAGAAAGATAATATTTTTATAGGAATGTTTATAGGACCGGAAGGCGATTTTTCTCCGTCCGAATTAAGATTGTCAGAAGAATACGGATTTACGTCCGTTAAATTGTCTAATTACATTATGAGCACATTTGCCGCTTCTCTTTATTCCGTTTCAAATTTAATATGTTTCGCCTTTTCGGATAATAATTATGCGTCTTAAATTTATAGAACTGTTCGGGTTTAAAACATTTCCCGATAAAGTTAGGATACCTTTTCATCCGGGCATAAATATCATAGTCGGTCCTAATGGATGCGGCAAAACTAATATCGTAGATGCTATCAGGTTTATTCTTGGAGAGCAGAGTTTAAAAGATTTAAGGCTTAAGAGCATAAACGATATAATATTTCACGGTTCCAATATACGGAATCAGTCTTCCATGGCTTTGTGCAGGGGAGTATTCGAAAACAACGGAGGGGGCAGTTTCAGGTATAAAGATTTTTCCGAAATAATGACTGAAAGAAGGCATTTTAAAAACAAAGAAACGGAATACAGAATCAACGGAATTTCCATTCCATACAGGGAATATTTAGATTTTTTTAACGAAAACGGATTATCAAGACATTATTCTATAATAGATTCCTCCAAAATAGATGCTGTATTGAATTACAAGCCGAATGAATTGAGATTATTCTTTGAAGAAACTTCCGGAATAACAAAATATAAAATACAGAAAAAATCGGCATCCAAGAAATTAGAAGCGGCCGTAAACAATCTGCTTAGAATAGGTGATTTGTTCAATGAAGTGGAAAATCAGTTAATTTTTCTGGAAAAGGCTTCAAAAAAATTAGATGAGTATAAAAAACTCGAAACCGAAAAAATATGGTATGATTTTGCCTTATACGACAGGATAAAAAGAAAAATAATCTCGGAGATAGATAAATATAAAAAAGAACTTGAAAATTATTCCTCACAGCTTGCGGCTGCGGAAGTAAAGGAGAGTTCTATTTTAAGTGTTTTAACGGATGGAAAAACCTCTTTTGATAAGATGGAAGCAGAATACAGGCTTGCGGCAGACGAAAAAAACAGATATTTAATAGACCTTGCAAAACTTAATTCCGATATAGAATATGGGAATATGAAGACAAGAGATTTAGAATCTGAAATTTTAAGGAAAGCAAAAGAAATAGAGGAGCAAACCCAATCAAAAGATAGAAACTCAGAAAAATTATTAAATCTTAAAAATAAACTTGTTATAGACGAATCTGATTTTGAAAATCTCAGGGGAAAATTAAATACTTTAAACAAATCTGTTGCAGAAAAAAAAGATTTAGTAATTAAAATGAAAGACAGGTTGGAAAACATCAACGATGAAATGTTGGATATTTTGGAAAAATCACAAAATAATAACAATAAATTGCTTTTTAGCAATAAAAACATTAAAAATATAGAGGTAAGAATCAATGAAACAAAAAATCTTATATCCAAAATTTCTACGGAAGTAGGCGAAACCGACAATGTCTTAAATGAAAAAATAAAGTCGTTTAACGATATAGGGGTAATAATCGAAAATTTAAAAAAGGAGTATTCGGATAACAGGATGAAGTTATCTGAGATCGCAGAACAGCTTAATGAATATGGCATAAAAAAGGGCGGCTTAGAAAAAGAACTTATAAAAATAAGTATAGACATATCCGGGCTGACCGATTTTATCGACAACCGCGAAGGATTTTCTGAAGGAACCAAGAATTTTTTAAATGTCAAAAAAGATTATGAAGCATATCCTCTATCCGATATTATAGAAATTGAATCAGGATTTGAAAGTACCGTACCGGAAAGCGTTAGAGGAATGTTTGAAGCGGTCATAGTAAGAAATATGAAAGACGTTGAAAAAGCGTTAGATTATGTAACCGGCAATAAAATTGGAGAAATAAAAATTTTTGTTCCCGGTAAAAGAAAGAAGAACGGGCGGAGCGGGCCGGAAAATTTGTCTGCTAATATAGGCGGGGAATTAGGCGTTGTTCCGCTTAAAGAAAAAATAGGACTTAATTTACCCGGCATATCTTTAGAAGATATAGGTATTAATTTTTATTATCATAACAATACAAAAGACATTCTTCGGTATATAGAGCGGACGAGTTTTTTTCCGGAAGTGAATATTATAACGGAAGAAGGGATAATATTTCTTTCAAACGGATTTATAATTGCAGGTAAAAATAAAAATATCGAAAGTCATAATCTGTTCATTAACAAAAAGAAATTATCGGAATATAAAAAGATTGAAATAGAAAAACAAAAGGAATTTAGCATCATAGAATCTTTGTTTCAGTCTAAACAAACCGAAATTAACGAGCTTAATATTGCAACGGACAAATACAGCGAAGAGATCAAAGCTAACGAAATGGTCCAGCTGACCGCTAAAAACGATATTAAGCATTTAGAAAGTATGCTGATTAAATCTAAAGACAGGTTGAGTATATTAAATAACGAATCCGCAAATCTTGAAAATGAAAAAACGGAAGGTTATAAGGAAAAAGAAAATTTAGAAGAAGAAATTTTAATTTTAGAAAGCGAATTAAAGTTGAAATTAGGTGAAAAGAATGCGGCAGAAAAAAGATTAAATGAATTTGAAGACGAATTTGAAAAGATAAAAGAAGACGAGACGGCATTAAAAATAGAGATTAATTCCGCCGAACAGAATATTATTTTTTTAAAGAAACAGATAAAAGATTTAGAATATAATGTATTAAATTATGATAAAAGAATTAAATATTTGCAGGAACAGAAAGAAAAATCAGATTTGGATATGAAGTATGCCATTGAAGATTTATCCGCTAAACGAAAAAATATCGAAATTTTAAATGATTTAATAAAGCGGACGGATGCCGTCATTATGGACATGGAAGCTAAGCTTGAAAAATTAAAAGAAAAGATTATCAATACGGAAAAAGAATTGGAAAATGCAAGCAGGCAAAAACTTAATATGGATAAGAAAAAAGATGCGGTGCAGACTTACATAGATATCAATAACGAAAAACTTGCCGAACTTGACCAAAACAGGGATTTAAGCAGTCAGGCACTCGAGCCTGCCTCGGAAGATAAAGACTTTATAAGTAGTATCGCAGGTATCAATAATGACAATATTAAAAAAGCGATAGAAGAACTTAACGTAAAAATAAAAGAACTTGGCGATATAAATATGAATGCGGCGAAAGAGCATAAGGAGGCATTAGATAGGCTTAAGTTTTTGGACAAACAAAAAAAAGACCTTGAAAGTTCTATTGAAACGCTGAACGGTATTATAAGGCAATTGGATGCGGTATCCAAGGAGAAATTTAATTCAAGTCTTACTCATATAAGGCAAAAGTTTAAGGAGTTGTTTGCATTTTTATTTGGAGGAGGACATGCCGATATATTGAACGTTGTTTTACGCAATGCCGAAGAATTTGATGAAAATGAAAAGGAATCGAACGATGCCGAACTACCGGGAATGGAAATAAATGTGCAAATGCCCGGGAAAAAATTTTCTGGAATAAATATTTTATCTCAGGGTGAAAAGGTTCTTGTGGCGGTAAGTCTTTTGTTTTCCATTTTTTTAGTAAAAAAGACCCCTTTTTGTGTTATAGACGAGGTTGATGCTCCACTGGATTATGCTAATAATGCCAGATATAACAAATTAATAGAGGAAATATCGAATTATTCGCAGATAATTTTAATAACGCATAATAAAAAAACCATGGAAATAGGAAAAAATATCTTTGGAGTAACTTCCAAACACCCGGATATTTCGGGAATCGTATCGGTTTCTATGAATTAAAAAAACAAAATTTTCACAGGGAAATCGATTAATGAAAATATTTGAAAAATTTAAAAATTTAGCGGAAAGCCTCAAAAAGACAAAACAGGAATTATCGGGTAAAATAAACTCTATTTTTAGTTCCGGCAAAATCGAGAGCGGCGACATTGATAAAATAGAAGAAGCGTTAATTCTATCGGATATATCATATCAGACGGCATCGAAGATAATAGAAGGCGTAAAAAAAAGAGTCGTAAAATTCAAGGAACTGACCCAGGGTATTATAAAGCAGGCGTTAAAAGAAGAAATAAGTTCTAAAATATCGATTGAATTTCCAGAAATTAAAATCAACGCCGAAAAAAATATTTTTATTATAGTCGGCGTAAACGGGGTAGGGAAAACTACGACGGTAGGCAAACTTGGCAAATATTATTCAGACAGAGGCAGAAAAGTTATTATAGCGGCATGCGATACGTTTAGGGCAGCCGGAAAAGAACAGATTGAGGTCTGGGGACGGAGAACGGGCATCGAAGTCGTTTCCGGCAAAGAAAATCAAGACCCCGCGTCCGTAGCGCACGATGCAGTTCAGCGGTTTAAAGAAAAAGATTATAACCTCCTTCTTATAGATACTGCAGGAAGGTTACATAACAAAAAACATCTTATGGAAGAACTGTCGAAAATAAAAAGGGTCATATCAAAATCGTCCGGCAATGAGCCGGATGAAGTTCTAATAGTTATAGATGCGGGTTTGGGGCAGAATTCTTTAGTTCAGGTTGAGCAGTTTAAGGCTATAATGGATATTACAGGGGTTATAATTACAAAATTAGACGGTTCGGCTAAAGGAGGTATCATAATAGATATAATACACAAGCTAAACCTTCCCGTAAGATTTATAGGAACGGGAGAATCTCCCGATAAAATATCGGAATTTTCTCCCGAAATTTTTACGGATAACCTGTTTTAAATGCAAATCTCCAAACCGTTTATTTAATTTCTATTTTTTTTGGGGCTGCAGTTTTGCTTTTCTTAAGGGTTACTTCCAGCAACCCGTCTTTTAACGATGCTCCGGCTTCGTTTTTTTCAACCACGGAGGGTAGATCTATAATCCTATAAAAAGAACCGTACTGAATTTCCTGACGGTAAAAATTTTCTTTCTTTTCTTCTTTTTCCTGTCTGTGTTCGCCCTTTATCGTAAGTTGGTCTCCGTTGACCTCGATTACGATATTTTCTTTGGGTATTCCGGGCACTTGAGCTTTAACTACGATGTTTTCATCCTGTTCTACGACATCGACCGCAGGTTCTATGTAACCTGCCGTGTTTCTTGAAACGGGATTGAAAAAATCAAAGAAATTTTTTTCAATTTCGCTCCTTATCGGATAAAAAGGGTCAAATTTAACAATCTTTTTCATGATTCATAACCTCCTTATATAAAAAATTATTTACTATATAGATAGATAATTATCTATATATATAATAAAGATACCACAGAAAAATTATTTTTCAATATGAGGGTGGACGCCGTTCCGCTTTACAAAATTTTTAAAAAATTATAAAATCATACAACTATGGATTATAAAAAAGCCGGCGTAAATATAGAAGCCGGAAAAAAAGCGGTTTTAGATATTACATCTATTGTGAAAAGCACTTATACTAAAGGGGCAATAGATAATTTCGGCTTGTTCGGCTCTCTGTTTTCCATAGGAGAACTGAATTACAAAAATCCGGTTTTAGTTTCCGGGACAGACGGGGTAGGAACCAAACTCAAAGTCGCTTTTGCCGCAAACAAGCATGATACTATAGGCATAGATTTAGTAGCTATGAGCATAAACGATATCGCCTGTCTTGGAGCTAAGCCCCTTTTTTTCTTAGATTATATATCAACCTCAAATTTAAACACCGGTATTATCAAAGAAATAGTTTCGGGAATCGCCTCCGGGTGCAAAGAAGCAAAGTGTTCCCTTCTGGGCGGAGAAATGGCGGAGATGCCGTCTTTTTATCAGTCTGGCGAATATGATTTAGCCGGTTTTGCGGTAGGAATAGCGGAAAAAGACGAAATTATCGATGGAAAAGAAATTAAGGAAGGGGACAGGATAATAGGTGTAGCTTCAAGCGGACTGCATTCCAACGGCTATTCCCTTGCCAGGAAGATTATTTTTGAAATTATGGGTTTAAATATAAACGAACCTTTGCTTAAAGACGGGAGAACCGTTAAAGACGTTCTTTTAGAGCCTACCGTTATTTATTCGGAACTCGTTCAGACGCTTAAAGGAAAATTCAAAATTAAAGGAATTGCCCATATAACGGGCGGCGGGATACCGGAAAATTTAGTCAGGATACTTCCGGTAAATACTGTTGCAGAAATTGATAAACATTCGTGGAATTTGCCGGAACTTTTCAAACTACTGAAAGAAAAAGGCGGATTGGACGAGGCTGAATTTTACCGAGTTTTTAACACAGGCATCGGTTTGATTTTGGTAGTGGAAGATGGTAAAGCAGACGAGATTATTTCTCTTATAAACGATACGGGATATTCATATTCAAAACATTTTAAGTCGTATAATATAGGTAACATAACTCATTCTAAAAGAGTTATTGGAGAACCCTCAGTCAACCTGATTTAAAATATAAATATAAAAAAAATGCAAAAGAATTGTATTATTTTAGCTTCCGGAAACGGTTCTAACACCTTGAATTTAATTAATAAATTTTACACCGGTAAAACCGGCTCCGGCTTGATAAATATATCCGCCGTCGTTTCAAATACCTCCTACGCGCCGGTTATAGACAAGGTTAAAAAAACCGCGCCGGATATTCCGGTTTTCACGATACCTTTTACTTTCCTTTCCGAAAGGGAAGCTTTTGAAAGCCGGTTGGAAAGCATTATTGAAAAGTATAAAATCAAATTTATCATTCTGGCAGGTTTTATGAAAATACTCTCTAAAGAATTCGTTTCAAAATTTCCATGCAAAATAATTAACATTCACCCTTCCCTGCTTCCTGCCTTTAAAGGCAGGGATGCGATAAAAAACGCATTCGAGTACGGAGTAAAATATACGGGAGTTACCGTGCATTACGTTACTTCCGAAGTAGATGCCGGTCCTATTATTTGTCAGGAAATTGTCAAGATAGACGATTTCGATACGGTCGAATCTTTAGAAGCAAAAATTCATGAGGCGGAGTATAGAATTTACCCTATTGCGTTAGAAATAGCGTTAACCGAAGGCAACCCGCATGTTAATTGACATAAACTTATATATTTAATTAATTTTTATTAGTAACACTATACCACTATCGATTTGAAGCCGTTTAATATAAGCCGGGAAAATATATTTGTTAGATTAAGATTTATTTCTTACGTCGGTATTTTTGTAAATTTAATATTGACGGTTGCCAAGTTTTATGTGGGAATTGTAGGAAATTCCGAAGCCTTGGTAGCCGATGGTTTTAATTCCCTCTCAGATATATTTGCGGGATTTGTCGTTTACACATCCTTTAAAATATCGAGCAAGCCTCATGACAAAGAGCATCCGTACGGACATGCAAAAGCCGAAATGATTGCGACTTTTATAGTCGCATTGATATTAATACTTTTTGGATTCTCAATAATAGGAGTTTCTGCCTATAAGATTTATTTTCATAAATTTGAAAAACCGGCGTTAGATACCTTAATAGTTGCTCTTGCGACTATAGTGGTCAAAGAAATACTGTATAAATGGACGCTCCGGTGGGGCAAGCTTTTAAAATCTACGGGACTGATTGCGACCGCATATGACCACAAGAGCGATGTCATCGTGTCTTTAGCGGTAGTAATAGGGATTTCTTTTGCCATAAAAGGATATTACTATATGGACCCTATTGCCGGAATAGTCGTCAGTTTTTTTATATTCCGGCTGGCTTTAAAACTTATTAAGGAATCTATAGGTAATCTTATGGATGAAAGCCCTCCGGTCTTTGTGGTGGATAAAATAAAAAATATAATTACTTCCGTTAAAGGAGTCGAAAGAATTACGGATATAAAAGTCAGAAAATCAGGGCCGTATTTTTATATTGACGTCGAAATAGAAATCAATCAAAATATGACCGTTAAAATGTCGCACGATATTGCGGAAAACGTAAAGAGCAACCTTATGTTGTCCAATTTTTACATAAATGACGTTATGGTGCATATAAATCCGTTTGAAAATTGACGCGGTAAATGATAAAAGTCACATTAATACGGTTTGAATAGTATTATAATTATAATGAATTATGATGTGTTTTTATATTTTTTAAGTTTGAGCAATAAAGGGATTTATCTTAAAAATTATGGACATATATCTTCAAATAAAGAACAAAAAAGGCGAAGTATTTAGAGTCGTCAATCTTGGGCGGGAAGAATATTTATCTTTTTTTAAAGACTATTTGGAAAAATTAAATGGGAGCGGCGTCAACAGCCTTGCGACTTTTTTTAACGAGTTTAAGCCGGGGAACTATCTCGACATAAAAAAGGTTAAAAAATTAAAAGAGGAAGTTAAGGCTATAGCCGGGGTTATCGGAAAAGATCTGGAAAATTATAAAGAATTTATACAAAAAAGGACGCAGTTGGAACATGAAATTATCAACCGGTCTTCTTTGAAAAATTTAATGGCGATAGGCGGGCGCAGGCTGGAAGAAATGCTGAAAGCTGGAGACGGAGAACCGGATATTGAAATTAAAACAGAAACGGAAATTGAGGAAGACGAACTTAAAGCCGAATTAGACTCTATGCGCAAAGAAATAGACAAACTTTCCGAGAGCGAACGTTTATTGGAAGCGGAAAGGAAAAAATTTCAAGCCGTATTTGATATAGAATCGTTATTCGATATTTTATCGGAGAGTATAAAATCTTCCTCCGGCATATACATAAAAAATTAATATAGCCTTATTGTACTTTGGCTTGACTTTCACGTAAATATGTGATATACATAATTATGTGAATATGTTAAAGTATAAATTAAATTTTAAATAAAGGGATATTATTATATGGAAAGACAAAATATTACCCTGTCGCTGCCTAAAGCTTTATTGAAAAAAGCTAAGACCATAGCGGTTATGGAAGGCAGATCGCTCAGCGATCTTTTAAAAATAACGCTTGAAGAAAAAATAAAGCAGGATACAGGTTATCGATCGGCAAAAAACAGGCAGATTTCTCTTATGGAAAAAGGTTTTAACCTTGGAACTGAAGGACGGTTTTCTATAAACAGGGAAGAACTCCATGAAAGACGATAAAATATTTATAGATACAAATGTTTTAGTATATGCTTTTGATATATCTGCAGGAATAAAGCATGAAAAAGCTAAAAAGATAGTAGAAAATTGCTGGCGTTTAGAAAACGGCATTATCAGTATCCAAGTTCTGGAAGAATTTTTTGTGTGCTTAACGAAGAAAATCCCCGCTCCCGTAGATTCAATTGCAGTTAAGCAAATAATAAGAGACTTCTTGAAATGGGGAACCGTGGCTATCGACGGTGATATGATACTTGAAGCTATAGATGTAAGTATCAGGCATAAATTTTCATTCTGGGATTCATTGATTATAGTGTCGGCTGTTTCCGGCAGAGCAAATATAATATTTTCCGAAGACCTCTCCGATAGCCAAACCATTGAGGGAATTGTTATTAAAAATCCGTTTATTGTTGATAAAAACAACA
>JAKASB010000002.1:39065-42808 GCA_021828255.1 bacterium
GATTCATTGATTATAGTGTCGGCTGTTTCCGGCAGAGCAAATATAATATTTTCCGAAGACCTCTCCGATAGCCAAACCATTGAGGGAATTGTTATTAAAAATCCGTTTATTGTTGATAAAAACAACAAGGAAAAGCAGATTATATAGTTTCAGGAGATAAACGCCATATATTGCCGCTAAAGGAATACGAAGGAATTAAAGTTTTATCCGCATCAGAATTGATCGCCGAAGAACATATCTGATAAACACCCCCCATAGAACCGATAGGGCAAGCAATTACCAACCGTAAGTATAAGAAGTTCCGATATCGCCGTTAGATTCGGCGGCGAGGAATTCCTTGTGCTTCTAATTCCTCCTTTTTAAATCTATTTTGTATTCATTTATTTTTTTCCGCAGCGTATTCCTGTTAATCCCTAAAAGCTTGGAAACTTTTAACTGGTTAAAATTATATAAATTAAGGATTTCTTCTATCACTATCTTTTCGGTCAAATCCATTATAGATTTATAAACGTCGTTAATTTCAGCATCTTTAACTTTTTCCGCATAATTTTTTATCTTGCGCCTTATAATATCTTCAAAAGGGTCGGGTTCCGTTTTTTTATCTTTTATGGTCTTATCCATGATTAAATTTTTTTCGGCGCCTGCGTTATTTAATATTTCCTTAAAGTCGTCGGAATTCAATATAGAAGAAGGAGACATAACCATGCATCTTCTAATGGCATTTTCGAGTTCTCTGATATTTCCTGGAAAATTATATGATTGAAGAAATGAAAGAGCATCTCCGCTCAACTGTTTTTCCGGTATATTAAGTTCTTTAGAAAATTTCTTTATAAAAAAGTCGGCTAAAATAGGTATATCTGATTTTCGTTCCCTTAAAGGCGGCAATGTAATTTCTATGACATTCAGGCGGTAGTATAAATCTTCCCTGAATTTTGCATTTTTAATCATCGACTTAAGATTTTTATTAGTAGCCGCAATAATTCTGACGTCGATTTTGACAGGTTTGTTGGAGCCCACAGGTTCAACCTCTTTTTCTTGTATTACGCGCAAGAGTTTTGCCTGAAGATTTAAAGGCATATCTCCGATTTCGTCTAAAAAAATCGTTCCGCCGTTTGCGCTTATAAATTTTCCCTCTTTTTTTTCGTTTGCGCCGGTATATGCCCCCTTTTCGTGACCGAATAGTTCTGATTCGAGCAGTTCCGAAGGAACCGACGGAGTATTAACTACCACGAAAGGCTTGTCGCTTCTTACGCTGTTTAAGTGGATAGCTCTTGCGACCAGTTCTTTTCCAGTGCCCGATTCTCCTAAGATTAATACGGTAATGTTGTTATGTGACAATTTACCGATAGTCTTGAAAACTTCCTGCATAGTTTTGGATTTGCCTACCAGCAGGGTATCAAGAAAATCTTCTGATTTTTCCACTTTTTTATTTATTAAATTTTCGTTCTTTTTTATTTTTTCTATTATGCCTAGAATTTCATCTAATTCAAAAGGTTTTGTTATATAATCGTATGCGCCATGTTTCATGGCATCTATAGCGTTTACCATAGTATTTTGGGCAGTCATAATTATAACGTTAGGCTTGTTGCTTAATTTTCTTGTGTAAGACAAAACTTCCATGCCGTTTATTTTTGGAATTCTTATATCTAAAAATATTGCAAAATATTCATTTTGTTTGATATACGACAGCGCTTCTTCGCCGTCGGATGCGGTATCGATAATAAATTCGTCTTCCAAAAGTTTTTTTAAGACATAGACTAAACTTTGCTCGTCGTCAACGATTAATATCTTATATTTTTTCATTTTATATATTTTAATTTTATATCAAGTAGGTATCAAGTAGTTCATCGGTAAGTATCTTGGAAGCATTTTCGGGAATGGATATTATAGAATTCATGTAGCCGAGAGAGCTGATCATCGCCGGTCCTAATTTTTTATAGATTTCTGAATAAACAATGCCGTCTTTATAGAAAGTATGCGCGGGAATAAACTCTCTTCTTTTATTGTTCTTAATATATTCAAATGAAGCTCTTGATTTAATTATTTGCATACGGCTGTTTATTTTAATATGCTTGTTTATAAAGGGTTTAACGAATACGGCTAGGCAGGTATAAAATGCAATAGGATTTCCCGGAAGCATAAAAACAGGTATTTTCTTATTAATCAACCCAAATGAGAACGGTTTGGCGGGTTTTATGGCTACCTGCCTGAATTTAATTTTAAACCCGACGGATTCGAGGGCTTTTTCGGTAAAATCTTTATCGCCGAAAGAAGCGCCGGCGGAAGTTATTATTATTTTGCTTGTTTTTACCGCATACGATAAAGCATCTTCTATTTCTTTTAAGTTATCTTTGCATACCACATTATTTACTATGGCGCATCCGTTTTGCAATAAAAAGTTTTCAGCCAATATGCCGTTAGAATTGTAGATTTTACCGTGTCTTGGTTTTTGGTTAAAATTTAATATTTCATTACCGGTCGAGATTACGGAAACCGGTATTTTTTCAAAGACCCTTATTTTTTTAATATTGCAGGATACAAGCAATGATATGTTTTCCGGAGTCAATCTTGCGTTTTTATTTAAGATTATATCTCCGCTTTTTATATCCTCGCCTTTTTTTCTGACATTTTTATTGGGTTTTACCGGAGGGCTTATAATCAGGCGGTTGTCCGCAACGACGGCATCTTCGAGAGGTATCACGGCATCAAATGTTTCAGGAAGATATCCTCCGGTCATTATGCGCACGGCTGAATCTTGTCTTGCGGGGGTTTTTAAGCCGCCGCCGGCATATATGACTTTTTTATCTATTTCTAATTTTAAGCCGCCGGTATTTACTTTTGAGGTAATACTTGAATTTACGGCAAATCCATCCATTGCCGAGTTGTCTTCGGCCGGATAATTTACTTTAGATGCGACATCGTTATAAGAAACCCTGTCAAATGCATTTAATAAGGGTATGTTTTCAGGTTTTAAGTATATACCGGTAGAATTGATTAAATTATATGCTTCATCAAAAGATATCATTTTTATCTGGCTATCTTACTATCTTAAGAATCTCACCCGGATATATAGAATTTGGATTTTTTATATTGTTTGCGGCCATTATATTTTTAACGTTGTTATGAAATTTTGATGAAATAGCATAAAGAGAATCGCCGAATTTCACTCTATAATATAATATTCCGGGATTTTTTGTTTCATATCGGTTATTGTTTATATAAGGATATTTAATATATGAGCCGCCGCCTTTCAAAAATATTTTTTCACCTGCATGGATATCATTCCCGCTGATATGATTTATGTTTTTAATAACGTTTAACGACACGTTAAACTTTTGAGATATGCTCCATAGAGTCATGCCTGGTTTTACTATAACATAAGTTAAACCGGCATTGCCGTAATTTTTTCGAGAATTTGATATGAAAGAACCGGTTTTTCCCGGAATAGTGATCCTTTCACCCACCTTAAGCATAGAATAATTGTTAAGCCCGTTGTATCTTTCGATAGTTTGAAGCGGTATGCCGTATTTAGAAGCTATCCCCAGAAGCGTATTGCCAGGCTTGACGGTATAAATGGTATTAGCCGTATTTTCACCGTAATTCACTATTTTTGTATTTTTTCCCGGAATAGTGATCCTTTCACCCACCTTAAGCATAGAATAATTGTTAAGCCCGTTGTATCTTTCGATAGTTTGAAGCGGTATGCCGTATTTAGAAGCTATCCCCAGAAGCGTATTGCCAGG
>JAKASB010000002.1:42818-44556 GCA_021828255.1 bacterium
TTTTTCCCGGAATAGTGATCCTTTCACCCACCTTAAGCATAGAATAATTGTTAAGCCCGTTGTATCTTTCGATAGTTTGAAGCGGTATGCCGTATTTAGAAGCTATCCCCAGAAGCGTATTGCCAGGCTTGACGGTATAAATGGTATTATTTTTAGGTCTCGAATAAGCCGTGTAGACGATTCGTGGTTCTTTAACGACATATTTTTTAACATATTTGAAATTTTTCATAAAGTTGCTATAATCTTTTGCCGGTATATTCAACATAAATCCCGGATCGTTCGGGGGAGTCGCATTTCTTAATAGTTCCGGATTCATTTTGTGAAGCCTGTATTCGGAAATGCCTATGGATTTTGCTAAATCATATAAACTGGCTGAATAAGGCACATTTACCTGTTTAAATTTTATCGGTTTTTTATAATTTATATTTTGAAACCCAAAATTTGCAGGATCTTTTGCAATAATTGCAGCGGCTATAATTTTCGGAACGTATCTTCGTGTTTGTCCCGGCAAAAGATACGGTCTGTTTTTGGATATCGTCCAGAAATTCCCCCCTGGATATAGCGATAGAGCCCTCTCTATGGTTAATTCGCCCGAGTTATAAGCGGCTGCTGCAAGATACCATGAGCCGAATTTATTGAATAGGTCTTTTAAATATTCGCCTGCCGCATATGTCGATTCCACCGGATTTCTTCTCTCATCCACCCACCAGTTCACCGTCAAATCGAATATCCTTCCTGTCGATGGTATAAACTGCCACATGCCGCTTGCTCCGGCATAAGAATATGCGGTAGGGGAAAAACCGCTTTCAATCATTGCGAGATAGGCCAGATCGTTTGGCAGTCCTAATTTCTTAAAAATCTTTTTAATCATGGGTATGTATCTTCTTGATCTTGAAAGCGCATATTTAAAAAACTTTCTTCCGGAAGTTTGATAAAAATGTATATAATGTATTATTTCTTTATTTATAATCATCGGAAATATATGGGATAGATTTTTTTGATAATTATTAAAATCCCCTTTTTTTGCTAAAAGCCCGGAATTAGCAATATCCGAAGAAACCGTGAGTGTTTTTTTCGAGCCTGTTTTAATACTTTTTATTTTATGAGCTGCAGGGTTGACTCGTGTCGAGGCAATTCGAGCCGCGGCCGGCGATTTTTTTTTGTTAATATCGACATTGTTGTCAGAAACTACAGGAGAGGATGATATTACCGTTACTTGAGCAGAACCATCGTTATACGGTTTTTTCTTTTTATTGTATGTGGTTTTAAATTTTATTTTTACGAAATTTGTATTACCGTTTAAATTTGAAGCGTAACAATCGGAAATTAAAAAAATAGTAAATATTGCAGTAAAAAAAATATACAGCAGACCTATTTTTCTCATTATTTATTGTTATATACTTTGTTCATTAATGTTAAGTATTTGCTACACATTTGCTATTTAAAAATATTAAATAATGATGATTATAATACTGATTAACATAAATGTCAAATTTATCAAAGAAATTTTATCAAAGAAATTTAAAAATTTTTATAAATTCTTGACAATTTTCCTTAAATTTGGTTAAGTATTAAATGATTTAGATATAATATAATATTTATTTTGTATGTGTAAATTTATATAATTTAATTATTAAGAGGTTAAAAATGCAGAAAAAGTATTTATTGGCGCCTGGACCTACTCCCGTGCCGGAACGAGCTTTAGCCGAGATGGCGCTTCCCGTCATTCATCACCGCG
>JAKASB010000062.1 GCA_021828255.1 bacterium
GAAATTTTATCAAAATAGAACAACTTAAGTAAAATTTAGCTCTTTATAGGGTGTGATCAGGGATTATAAATTTCTAATGCAGGATTAAAGCAGTCCTAGTAAAAATACTAATGTTACAAAAAATTAACATAATTGTAATAACCTTGTAACATTCGTTTGTTAGAATAAAGATGTCGAAGTCGTAAAATAAATATTTTGAGAGATTTGTATTAAAACAAACCAAACTAAAAGAAAGGAGGAAGTTATGAACAAAATTAGCAAGACAAAAAAGACGATGCGATTAAGTTCACTTTCGATTTTTGTTTTTGCCTTAGCTGCAATGCTGGCATTAGTCTTTACGTTCGGTGTGGCAAGGACGACCTACGCATCCGGCGCTGCCCTTTACGAAAACCCAGATACGGGTGAAATTTTCTTAAAACCAGGACCAGGAAGAGTAAAGGTGGGGCAGAGCGTCATCAATCAGTTGTTGAAGCCAAGCACAAGCAAGACAAACCGGCAGATTAAAAACTTGAAAGCAACGGAAAAGAAACTTGAAGTTTCGTTAAAAAAAGTTAAGGCTGTCTCGGTTCCGGCGTGGACGAAGCACGTTTCTTTAGGAGCATTAATTTATATGGGTTACGGGTATTATACGCAAACGGGATTAACCGAAGGTTCGCTGCAGCTCGAAGAAAATCCGCCCGCATCAGGCAATAACGGCTATAATGCCTTCAACGTAAACAGGACATATTTAATCTTCCTGTATCATCAGGACAATTGGTTCTTGAAAATTACGCCTAATATTTATAAGTCAAGCAACAGCAATACTACCTTTGGTAACGAATATTTCAGACTTAAATATGCCTTTTTACAGTTTAACCATGTTTATGATGCAAACAGGATAACCGTTAACTTTAAAGCGGGTCAGTTTCCTACGCCTATGGTTGCATGGGAAGACGGCTTATTAGGATATCACGTCGCTGAAAGAACGCCGTGGGGTTTCTTAAACGTTACTTCTACCCAAGCAGGTCTCGGTGTTTCCGGTAAATTACGGTCAAACGGAAGGATTTATTTGGCATATAATGCCGGATTCTTTAACAGCGCTGCATTTCATGCAAACGAAGACGTCGACCAGAAATCTCCGCAGGCAAGATTGACTTTTTATCCGTTAGGCACGGATTCCGGATTAAACGGTATAAGTATAAGCGGATATTACGCGTGGGCTGAAGGCAGTTCAAATTTCGAAGGAAATAATGGCTACCCGGGTAATATACCCGAAACAAGAGTTTCGGGTGTACTTGATTACAAAATCCCACAGGGTAATATTGCTTTACAGTATGATTATGCTTTAAATCTTACTGTTGCCCCCGGCGCAGGTGAAAGCGTCGATAACAATAGTTATTGTGGAATAGAGGGGGTACCACCCACTTACGGTTGTTACACTATCGGTACAGAGCCGTCAATAGCGAGTTTATATAATGGTCATACTACAGAACACGGCTACGACGCATTCGGATACTACAATATACCGAACAGCAAATTTGGATTTTTTGGTCTTATTCAAAGATATTATTATGCAACTGCCAATTATAATGCGACCGGCAATGGTTTGCCTTCCGGCAATCCATTCGACTTTCAAAGAGGCGTAGTCGGCGTGGCATATCATCTTAACAGCCATGTTACCCTGACCGCCGATTGGCAGAACTATCAATATCTTTATGCTAAAGACTATAGGGATTTGCCTGCCGCCAATCCTAACTATTTAGATTACGGTCAGTGGATGGGACAGACTAATGCTTATTTTCTTCAGGCAAGGATAGCGTTCTAAAATTAAATTAAGACTTTTCTCTCCTAAGTTAATACATAAAGCAGTAAAAAAGCGGTAAAAACACCTTCTTGCTGCCCGCTCTAAAAAGCGGGCATTTTTTTTTCTAAAAATAAAATAAATCTTGATTTTTGTATATTATGAGAATATACTTTATTATATATGGATGACGATATTGCAGACAAACTTAAAGAATGTTCCGGCTTCGATTGGGATAAAGGCAATGAATTAAAAAACCGGTCTAAGCATCAGGTAACAAAGCAGGAATGTGAAGAAATATTTTTTAACCGCCCGTTTATCGCTACCAATGATAAAAAACATTCGATATATGAAGAAAGGTTTTATTGCCTCGGCGTTACAAATATGAAAAAGGAATTATTTCTGGTTTTTATGGTAAGGAATAATAAAATAAGAGTAATATCGGCAAGAAATATGAGCAAAAAAGAAAAAGAGGTTTATCAAAAATATGAAGAAAAATAAGAAAAATATTCCGGAATTTAAAAATGAGCAAGAAGAAAGAGAGTTCTGGTTAGATAACGATTCCGCCGAATATATAGACTGGAATAAAGTAAAGCCGGTTATTATGCCAAAATTAAAGCCGTCCACCGAAACTATATCGCTGAGACTGCCGGAGCATCTGCTTTTTGAATTAAAGCTCCTGGCAAATAAAAACGACGTGCCTTACCAGTCCCTTATAAAGATGTATTTGCAGGAAAAGGTAAAAGAAGAGTTTAATTAAAATCCGGTATAATCTTATATATGTTTTATGACGTTTTTTTCGGGATTATATAAAAATAAAGTTAGATATCTTCTCGGCGGTGGACATGAGCCGGACGAAGCAAAGATATCGCAGATATAGATGAATTAAAAAAATAAATAATGAAAAACAAAACCGCGTCTAAACACAACGACAATTCGTGTAATGCAGGTAATGCCGTTATATCGGCAAACGAACATTTAGGTGGCAGTCCTCTATCTATAAAAGAAACGTTAATATGGCTTGAAGAATCTAAAATTTTCTTTTATAAGATTAAAAAACAAGTAGAATCGGGTAACGAAAAAATAATAAATAAATAAGCAAATTTAATAAATCGTCGGATGAATAAGAAAAATGGCGGCATTATTAAAAACAGGTATCGGGTATATATTATAATATCGGGTATATAGTAGAATATCTTTAAAATATTTATGGTTAACGACAATTTTAATAAAGAGGGCGGACTTAATTTCGGGGTCAATACCGATTCGTTTTTCGGCATCGGTTTCGGGCTTTTAGGCGATAATAATTTAGACCGGTTAAAAACAGAATTTAGCAGATTCTTTAGTCTTTTAAATTCATACAAAATAAGCAATATCGAAATAAATACGGAGATAGAACAGTTAAATCCGGGTTCGTTAGAAGTTTTAATTATTCCTTTAATAAGCTCCTGTTCTTCGGAACCGGCAGTCCCGCTTTCGGTTTCCGTCCATCTTCCGTATCTTCAGCTTAATCCGGCAAGTCCTTTGGAAGCATACAGGCAGGTTTCGGTTGATGCGATTACAAAAGTAATAAACGCCTGCCGCGGATTAGACGTTAAAAAATTTGTTATTCATTTGACTTCCGAGTTTGAAGATTCTATCATATTTTTTCCTATTGAAGAAAAAGCAAAAAAGGCTTTGATAGATATTGCAGTTAATCGGGCAAAAAAAAGCATGTTGGATATATTAAAGGAAACTAAACTGCCGCCCACCGTATTCGCATTAGAAAACCTTGAAGTTTTTCCGTTCGATTATTTATATCCCATAGTTGAAGAATTAGGCATATCTATATGTTTTGATATGGGTCACTGGGGGTTAAACGGTTTTATGCCTAAGGACTTTCTTAAAAAATTTAACCTTAATTGCATAGGCGAGATGCATATTCAGGATATGACCGAAAAAAGAACCGGTTTAAGAACTACCGTTAGGAATGAGCATAGACCTTTAGGCGGCGGTATTTTAAATCCGGATGGATTTTTTAACTATCTTATCAAAAATAATAATAATAAAGATAACGATAAGAAGCAATTTTTAGGACCTTTAATAATAGAAAACAGGTCCAAAGAAGATTTAATTTCTTCTTTGGATTATTTAAAATCCGGTAATTTTATTTAGTCCTCTAAAGTTTTTCGTTAAATAAACTTCTAAATAAACGTTCGATGGATATCTTTAGAAACTTGAGAAGCGCCCCCAGCCGTTTTTTTACCAGACCGCTTCTACTTTCTTCTGCCGGTATGTTTTTAGACGGTTATTCCCTAACAGTAATTGCATTTGCGATAATATTGATTAATCCGTATTTCAGCCTTAATGTTTTAGAATCAGGCTTGATAATTGCCTCAGTAGTATTCGGCAGTATAATAGGGGCATTGTTGATTGGATATTTTAGCGATATTTTCGGCAGAAAATCGGTTTATATTTTAAATATGGGAGTTTTTGTCGTTTTTGGCATCATTTCTGCTTTATCGGTTAATTTTTTAATGCTGTTTATATCGAGGTTGATTCTGGGAATGGCGGTTGGGGCGGATTATCCCGTATCCAATTCATATATTGCGGAAACGGCGCCTGAGGCGCTAAGAGGCAAACATCTTTCCTTTGCCGGTTTGTCGTTCGGATTGGGTTCCATATTTTCTTCTTTAACCGCGGCGGCTCTTTTTCCTTTTGGACAGGAAATGTGGCGGTTTATGCTTGGTATTGGCATAATCCCCGCATTTATAGTAATGTTTTTAAGAATTTCTATGCCGGAATCTAAAAGATGGATAAATGCAAAAAGTCTTAAAAACGAATATAAAAAAAATAAGTTATACATTGAAGGAATGTTTTCCAAGGCGCATATAAAAAATACAATGCTTTATTCTTCTATTTGGTTTTTGTACGATATCGGGGCATACGGCATTGGTCTCTTAATACCGTTAATCTTTAAAAAAAGCGGATTAATTTCAAACGAAGACAATGCGCTTATCACGTCTTTAATTCTTCTGGTAGGTATAGCAAGCTCCGTAATCGGACTTTTAAATATAGATAAAATAGGAAGAAAGAAGATACAGTTTGCCGGTTTTGCAGGTATGAGTCTATCCCTTTTCCTTCTTCCTTCCGCATATGGAACATTAGCATATCTTGTCGCAATAATTTTTATAGCCGAAATTTTTAATTCTTTAGCATCTTTAACGGTGGGGATTTTTCCCGCAGAGCTTTCCCATACGTCTTTCAGGTCGTCTGCATACGGACTTTCGGCTATGGCTGGAAAAATAGGAGCCGTATGCGGAGTTTTAATAATGACGTATTTCGTTAAGGAAAACAAAGATTTAGGCTATTACGCAGTTGCGGTTTTAATGTTTACTGCTTTTTTGCTTTCTTTTTTTCTGCCGGAAACCAAAAATAAAGAACTTGATAAAACTTGATAAAATTAAATAAGATTCAGCTGAGCCCTATTCGTCTCCGCCGTAATCTTTACTTTTCCCCCATAATGTTTTAAGCCTGGTTTTAATCTCTTTTTCTTTGCCAGTATCTTCGGGGCGGTAGTATATCCGGGATGAAAGCTCTGCCGGAAGATATGTCTGTTCGGTAAAATGGTTTTTATAATTATGGGAATATTTATATCCTTTATGATAATCCAAGTCTTTCATTAGTTTTGTCGGCGCATTTCTTAAGTGGAGGGGAACGACGGCGCCCGGAAACTTTTTTACGTCGTTTAAAGCTTCTTCTATTGCAAGATAGCTCGCATTAGATTTGGGACAGCCTGCAAGGTACGTAGCCGTCTGCGATAAAATAATCCGGGCTTCCGGCATGCCTACCGTATTTACGGCGTTAAAACAGCTGACGGCTAAATTTAAGGCGTCCGGTTCGGCGTTTCCTATATCTTCCGAAGCTAAAATTATCATTCTTCTCGCGATAAATTTAACATCTTCCCCTGAGTCTAACATCTTGGCGAGCCAGAAAACGGCTCCGTCCGGGTCGCTGCCCCTTAAACTTTTTATAAAAGCTGAAATCGTATTATAATGCTCTTCTCCTGTTTTATCGTATCTGGATTTTCTTAGGTAAGCATCTTCGATAATTTTTGCATTGAGTGTTATATTTCCGCTCTCGTCCGGTTTTGCAAGATTTACCGCTAATTCAAGGGCGTTCAGCATTATGCGGGCGTCGCTTCCCGAATACCGGACAAGCGCATTTTTGCCGTCTTTTTCCAATATAATTTTCTTTTTACTTAAAACATCGTCGGTAGTGAGTGCCCTGTCGATAATAAGGTTTAAATCTTCCTCGAATAAAGGGTTTAACGTAAATACCGTTACTCTCGATAAAACCGGCGAGTTTATTTCAAAGGAGGGGTTTTCCGTAGTTGCTCCGATTAATATAAGGCTTCCTTCTTCTACCGAGTGTAGGAGCAGATCTTGTTGGGCTTTGTTAAAGCGGTGAATTTCGTCGATAAAAATTATCAGCGGTTTCTTATAATGCTTAAAACTAATATTTGCTTTGTCTATAATTTCTCTTAGATCTTTAACTCCTGAAGAAACCGCTGAAATCTTGTAAAACTCATAATCTACGGTTTTTGCTATAATGCCTGCAAGAGTTGTTTTTCCGCTTCCCGGCGGTCCCCACAGTATCATAGAGCGGATAAATTTAGAATCTATCATATTTCTTAAAGGCTTGCCTTCACCGAGAATATGCCGTTGACCGATAAATTCGGACATAGTCTTAGGTCTTAGTCTCTCTGCAAGCGGCGGTAAAAAATTGCCTTCATTTTTTTTATGCGTATTATTAGCATTATTATTAAATAAATCCATAATTTATATTTTATCATAATCAATCATAAAATTTGTATGATATAATTATAAAAATTTTAATAAGACTTGAAGGCTTGTTTCGCAATTTTTAATAAAAAAAGCTTGACTGTGAGAGATTTTTTTAATATTATAATGATAATGATTTTTATTATCATTAATACGGTAACATGAAAATTAAATATAAAAATTAAAAATTTAACTTTAACCTGTAAATAGGTTTTATTAATATTATGGTAAACATTCCGCTAAAATCAGAAAATTCTGAAGAAGAAAATCTGCATGGCGGAAAAAACCGGCACAGGCAGCGCAGAAGTGGAAGATTTCCGGTATTTAATAAGCGTTCGCTATACAGAGGGCTTCATTTTTTTAAGGTGTTGGGGCCGGGTTTTATAGTTATGATTGCCGATATGGATGCTGGTTCGGTTACTACGGCGGGCGTTTCGGGAGCCCAGTGGGGATATAAACTTATACCTCTGCAAATACTCCTAATCCCTATTTTATATTTAATACAGTCTATGACTTCAAGGCTTGGGTGTGTTACCAGAAAAGGACACGGAGAACTGATAAAAGAATATTACGGCAATAAGTGGGCGGCGTTTGCCACTGTCACACTGTTTCTTGTAGTATTTACGGCTCTTATTACCGAATTTTCCGGAATTGCGGCAAGCGGGGAGATATTCGGCATTCATAAAGTCTATAGCGTTGGCATCAGCTTTTTAGTACTCCTGTTCGTCGTTTTTACGGGAAGCTACCGCAGAGCGGAAAATATTGCGCTTATTTTTTCTCTTACCGGATTTATATTTATACCTGCAGCTATAGTTGCGCATCCGGATATACATCAGCTTATTTTTAAAGGACTATTCGGTTCCCAGCCTCTTGGCAACAAAGATTATATATGGCTTATAGCGGCAAACGCCGGAGCGGTTATAATGCCGTGGATGATTTATTACCAGCAGAGTGCTACGGTTGATAAAAATTTATGTAAAAAAGACGTAAAACTGGCTGAAACCGATACCCTTATAGGAAGTATAGCAACGCAGGTTCTTATGATTGCGGTTATAGTTATGACTGCTGCGACCCTGTATAAAGCCCATATAGCGCCGTCCACCGCAAAAGCAATAGGTAAGTCTTTAATACCTTTAGCAGGAAGATATGCAGGGGCTTTGTTTGCCGTAGGTCTTTACAGTTCAAGTCTTTTGGCGGCCTTCGTTGTTTCTATGGCATTTACGTGGGCGGCGGGAGAAACGTGGGGATACAAACACAGCTTAAACCATCGTTTTAGCGAGGCAAAGCTTTTTTATTTCATATATATAGTATTAATTTTTGTTTCGGCTATGCTGGTTCTTATACCGGGGATACCGCTTGTAACTATTATGGTTGACGTCGAAGCCTTTAACGGATTTATTCTTCCGATAGTCCTTGGATTTTTGATAGCGCTTGCCGGAAGCAAAAAAATATTGGGAGAATATGCCTATTCTAAAAAATCCATTGCGGCAGTCAGCATACTTGGATTGGTTATGGTTATACTGGGAATTATAACGGCGCTTCCGCAAAGCTGGCTGGATTATATCCATCTATAAAATATCAGGGGAAGGGGGGGGG
>JAKASB010000063.1 GCA_021828255.1 bacterium
TAAAGGTTTGTTCCGATTTTATAAAAAGCGGCGTAATAGTTTACACAAAAGGCAGAATAAAGTCGCAGGACGTAAAATATTACGCTCTTGGAAAACATATTGTTCCAAATTATCCAATAGCAGTTCTTGTAAATGCCGGTACGGCAAGCGCTGCAGAAATAACGGCGGGAAGCCTGCAGGCTCATAAAAGGGCGATAGTAGTCGGAACAAGAACATTCGGGAAAGGTTCCGTGCAAACAGTTTTTACCCTGCCGGAAAGTACCGGCATGGGTCTTACCACTGCTTTTTATTTTCTTCCGAACGGCGTTTCCGTGCAGGATACCGGCGTGATACCTAATTTTTATATCCACAGTTCAAAAGATTTTATATTTGTAAAGCCTCTTCAAAAATTAAGAGAGGTTGATTTAAGGCATCACTTTCAAAATCCGGAAAGCAAAAATATAAAAAACAAACATAACTACAAGGCTTTCAAGGTTTATTTCAAAAAAGACGACCAGTTCAGATTTGCTTACGAACTCTTAAAGAGTTGGAAAGATATTAAAAGTATCGGAGTAAAGGAGTAAAAAGGGTATCAGGAGTAAAGAGAGTATCGGAGTAAAGGAGTAAAAAGGGGTTGCCTAAAAAAAAGATAAATAAACTTTTTTTAATAATACCGGCTCTTCTAATCGTTATTATTTTTTCTGCAGTCATTTATTATAAATTTGTTTATTTTAAAACACCTAAAACAGTTTCAAAAAAGAGCTTTCGCGAACAAAAACTTCTTCTTAAAACTGTTTTAAAAATAGAAGAATATAAAAAGCATCCGGTAAAAAACTTCAAGAAGTTTTTTAAAAAAGCATTAGTAAACCTCAAAATATCTAAAGCCAATATTATCAAACAGTATATCGCTTTAAATATTAAAACCCCCGGTAATTTTAAAAACAATTTAAAAAGAATCAGAGTAAGTTTTTTAAAATATAATATCCTTATATCAAAAAACGGCGGCTTTAGGTCCATAGAAAATATTTTCAATAACGAATTTAAGAGGTTTATAATTCCGTCTAAAGCCGGTTTAAGATATTATTCGTACAGCGCCAAGGATAACTGCCTGTGCTTGTATTTTTATGATAAATCAAAACTATTTTTAAAGGCAGTGTTTATAGTAAAAGGAATTAATAACAGCGGATTTACATCTATAAGGGGGTATGTAAAATCTCCTAAAATAGCTTTAGATATAGACGATGTCGGATACCGCAAATCTTATATAAACAGTTTGATTTCGCTTAAAACCCCGATTACTTTTGCGATATTTCCGTATGCGACTTACTCTAAAGATATCGATTTAAAACTTCATAAGCTCGGATACGAAACAATTATGCATACGCCTATGGAACCCGTGGATACAGCTCTTTTTCCCGGAGACGGGGCATTGTTTATACCTATGGATAAAAAAGAAATAAGACAGAAAATATTTGCAGATATAAGCAGGCTTCCTTATGTTGACGGCGCAAACAACCATGAAGGATCGATGTTTACGTCGGATAAAAAAAAGATTTGCGATGCCGTATCGGATTTTAAAAAAAAGAATATGTTTTTTATGGACAGTCTGACGGACGATAACAGTTATGCTTATAGATGTGCATTAAATCAGGGCATTCCGTCGGCGCAGAGAGATGTCTTTATCGACGATAAACCCGCAGACGGTTATATTAAAAATCAAATTAATATTGCGGCGGCTCTGGCAAAACGTTTCAAAAGAGTTATAGTAATAGGTCATCCTAGACCAGACACCGTTAAAACGTTAATGAGCGAGATACCCGCGCTTAAAAAAGAAGGATATAAATTTGTGCCTCTATGCGAGTTTTTAAGATAGAATACGGCAGGAACGCCGGTTAATAAGATAACAACAAATAATGGAAAATTTTAAAGAGAAAATAATAATTGCTTTAGATTACGGCGATTTAAAGCCGGTTAAGAAACTGCTCGAAAAGCTTAAAGGCAGGGCGTATTTTTATAAAATAGGGTTTGAATTGTTTACTTCCTGCGGAGCAAAAAGCATAGATTTAGTTAAAGATTACGGGTGCAAAGTGTTTTTAGACCTTAAATATCACGACATTCCGAATACCGTTTATAAAGCCGTTAAATCGGCTGGGAAATTGGGCGCTGATATAATTAACGTTCACGCCTCCGGAGGTTTGGATATGATGAAAGCGGCAAAGATGGGGGGTGAAGAAGCGGCAAGGGCGGCAGGCAGACATATAGATATTATTGCGGTAACCGTCCTTACCAGTTTGTCCGATACCGATGTAAAACAGGTTTTTTACGATACGGATAATAACGCGGAAGAAAAAGAGCGGGGAGAAAGGGACGGTATTGCGTCGGGTCTTGCCCTGCATCTTGCAAAATTAGCTAAGATTTCCGGTTTAGACGGAGTAGTGTGTTCGGGGCGCGAGTCGCTTAAAATAAAAAATATGTTAGGGCGAGATTTTAAGACGGTAACTCCGGGGATAAGGATAAAGGCAAAAAACGTGGACGCGGATATGAATAATGGGAACAATACCGGAAACAGGGACGGCGAAATTTACGGTGGGGCGGTTACCGGTAAAACAAATAGTCTAAGGGGGGGGTGGGCTGACGACCAGAAAAGAATAATGACTCCGTCTGCGGCTTTTAAAGCCGGAGCAAATTATATCGTCGTAGGAAGAGAGATAACGGAAGCGGAAAATCCTGCGGACGCTCTTATGGATATATATTCGGATATAGAAGCAAATTTTAAATAATTCACGGGACAATATGCGGCTGACGGTTTACGGCACAAATACTATCAAAGAAGCGGTTCTTTCCGGGAACATCAAAAGAGGCGGCAGTGTCTTCGTCAGTGAAAAAAAATGGAAAAGCAAAAGTTTAGACAAAAATCTTATTAAACTTCTTAAAGAGAAAAATATCGCAGTTCTTGCTAAAAACGAGAACGCCTTTATTAAAGAATACGGCAAGGAAGCCCTTGTAAAAGGCATAGCGGTTAATATCGAATACATCGAGAAAGATTACGAAGATTTGTTTGATAATACTAATACCGGCAAAAATAATTATATGCCTCTGTATTTAATCTTAGACGAAATAACCGACCCGCAAAATTTAGGTTCTATTATTAGAACGGCAAACGGAGCCGATGTTTCAGGTATAATAATGCCTAGGTCTAATTCCGTTTTCATAACCTCTTCCGTCGCTTATGTTTCGCAGGGAGCCTTATTTTATGTAGATGTCGTCAGGGTAACTAATATTTCGAGGACAATCGATGATTTAAAAAAGCGCGGCATATGGGCAATAGGTCTTTCGGGAGAGGCTGACGACACTATATACGATATGGATTTCAATGTGCCTTTAGCTATAGTCGTAGGTTCGGAAGGTTACGGGCTAAGAAGGCTTACTGCGGAAAATTGTGATAGGATTTTAAGAATACCTATGGAAGCCGGTGTAAACTCCTTAAACGCGTCCATAAGTTTTGCCGTTGCAGCATATGAAATTTTGCGCCAGAGGAAATACGGCGGGATAAAAAAGGCCGTAAAAAAATAGCTTGACATTATCTATTTAGTAGTTTAAACTTTGAATAGTGGTTCATTTATCTAGTTGTTTAGATAAAAGCCTAATTTATTAATTTATCGGTCGTCGTTTCTTGAACGGCGGCTCAAAGATTCAAGGAGAAGTGAAGTATGAGGTACCAAGGGAAAGTGAAATGGTTTAACGACAGCAAAGGTTTTGGTTTTATCGAACAAGAAAACGGACCGGATGTTTTTGTTCATTATTCTGCAATTTCGCAAGATGGCTTTAAAACCTTAACGGAAGGACAGAAAGTAGAGTTCGAAATCACCAACGGCGCAAAAGGCCCGCAGGCTATCAACGTAACGAAGGGTTGATCCCCGTTATTACTTTAAGCGGTGTATGCGATCTACTTGCGTTAAATAAATATCATTAAAAAGTTCACTATCCTCTTAGGAAAGTAATAAATTAATATATAACTTAGCAAGCAAATAAAAGCATACCGTTTTAAAAGTTTGACCATTTTAAAATCATTTACCCCAGTAAATAAATTAAATTTATTGGGGTATTTTTATTTAATTTTTATTTAAAAAGAAAATCGGGGGTATATATAATTTGAATTTTCAAGAAAAAATCAGAAATATTGCCGTGGTTGCCCACGTTGACCATGGGAAAACCACGCTTATAGATAAAATGCTTAAAGAAAGTATCAGCAAAAGAGATTTTGAAGCTCTTTCCGAAAGAGCTATGGATAGCGACGAACTGGAAAAGGAAAGAGGAATAACTATCTTATCTAAATGCACCGGAATTAAGTATAAAGATTACAGGATAAATATAGTCGATACCCCGGGACACGGAGATTTCGGAAGCGAAGTAGAAAGAGTCCTCGCTATGGTGGACGGCGTCCTGCTTCTTGTGGACGCTTTTGACGGCCCTATGCCGCAGACCAGATTTATACTGAAAAAATGTTTTGAATATAATCTGCACGTTCTGCTTGTAATAAATAAAATAGACAGACCGGGAGCAAGACCGGAGGAAGTTTTAGAAATGGTTTACGACCTTTTCCTAGAACTTGGCGGGGAAAACGTAAATTTAGATTTTCCGGTTATTTATTCTTCGGCAAAAGAAGGCTACGCGATTAGAGATTTAAAAATTCAAGGAGAAGACAGATTTAAAGATAAGCTCAATCCTTTGTTCGATGCGATAATAGATTTTATACCGCACCCTCTAATATTAAACAAGCCCGACCTCGAATTTTTGGTTACGAGCATAGGACATGACGATTTCCTTGGGGCAACTGCTATAGGAATAGTTAAGTCTGGAAAACTCAAGGTAAACGATTCGGTATATTTATATAATGCTAAAGATGAATTAATAAAAGCAAAACCTAATAAGATTTTTTTATTCGATGGGCTTAAAAGATTGGAAATTAATGAAATTAATGAAGGAGATATCGCTTTGGTAACCGGACTTACCGGAGTAAACGCAGGCGATTACGTTGTTAACAATAAGCCCGTTTCTCCGCTTCAGAGAATAAAAATAGACGAGCCGGTTATCCTTGTAAATTTTATAGTCAACAAAAGTCCGTTTTCCGGAAAAGAAGGGAAACTTGTTACAACGAGACAGCTCAGGGAGAGGCTTTTTAAAGAGGTATCCAATAACGTCGGACTAAAAGTCGTAGAAACTAAAGACGAAACGGTATTCGACGTTTACGGCAGAGGACTTTTGCATCTTTCTATTTTAATAGAAAAAATGAGGAGGGAAGGATTTGAATTTGCCGTTTCCAAGCCCAAAGGGGTAATAAAGGAAGTGGACGGAAAAAAGATGGAGCCTTACGAGCTTTTATACATAACCGTCAAAGACGAATTTACCGGTTCGGCGCTTGAAAGGCTTTCTTCTATGAAAGGCAATTTATTGGATATGACTAAAGACGATAAGGGCAATACGTATCTTGAATTCGTGATACCTTCGAGAAGTATAATGGGATTTCATAACGAGTTTTTGACTATGACGAAAGGCACCGGCACGATGAATCATAACTTTTATAAGTTCGACAACTATGCTTACGACATATCTCCAAGAAAAAACGGGGTAATGATATCTATGGAAAACGGAGAAGCTAACTCTTACGGACTCTTTAACCTTCAGGACAGGGGCAGTATGTTTGCAGCTCCTCAGGATGAAGTTTACGAAGGAATGGTAATAGGAATCCATTCCAAGCCTGGGGATATAGCCGTAAATCCGTGCAAGAAAAAACAGCTTACAAATATGCGGTCTAAGGCTTCCGACGAAATGATAACGCTGACGCCCCCTATAAAACTGACGATAGAATATGCCCTTGAATTTATAGAAGACGACGAACTCGTAGAATTTACGCCTAAATCTATCCGCCTCCGTAAAAAATTATTATCGGAAAACGACCGCAAAAAAGAATCGAGGGGGCTTCTCAAGGTTTAATTAAATTAAAATTTATAATATAATATTATAATAATATTATAAAAGTATAAAATTAAATATATATAATATATATATATAAATTTATAATTTTCTACCTGCAGATGAGAGTAAAAGTTTGCGCCGTGCAGATGTCGCCTCCTAAGAATATCAATTTAAAGGATATCAATGCATCTATGATCAAAGCTATGGATTTTTTATCTATGGCGGCAAAGAATAAAGCCAATATTGTTTGTTTTCCGGAGCTTTTTTTGATGAACTGGTTTTTGCAAGATAAAAGTCACGAAAAAATACAAGAAAACATTAAAGCGGCGGAAGATTTAAATGGCAAAACTATAAGTTTTTTTAAAGAGCAGGCTAAAAAATTTAATACGGTCGTTATAGTTCCGTTTTTTGAGAAACGCGAAAATAATTATTACAACAGTTCCGCCGTGATAAGCGAAGAAGGCGGCATCATCGGGGTTTACAGAAAGGTTCATCTTCCGGGAATAGAATATTATCACGAGAAATCTTATTTTTCGAGCGGAAACGAGTTTCCGGTTTTTAAAACAAGTTTCGGAAATATAGGCATTCAGATAGGCTGGGATAATTTTTATCCCGAATCTTCTAGAATTTTATCCCTTAAGGGGGCGGAGATTATTTTCGCTCCGACCGCTTCGGCTTTTAATACAAACGGCAAATGGTTTTTGTCTATTTCGGCAAATGCCTTTTTAAACGGGGTATATATATTGAGAGTCAACAGGGTAGGCAGGGACAAGCCGCTGGATTTTTACGGGAAATCTTTTTGCGTAGCGCCGGGCGGAAATATGATAGACGATTTTGCAGGAATAAACGAGTGCGCTCTTATTTACAATATCGATACGAAAGAAGTCGAAAATGCCCGAAAAGATTGGCCTTTTATCGAAAACCGCTCTAAAGAAGCATATAAGGATATTATTAATTATTAACAGATTGCTTCCATCTTTGACTGCATAAAACCGTTGGTTTTATAAACGCAGTCAAAGATATGCTCGCAATGACATACTTAAAATTGAAATATCGTTTCGTATGAAAATAAATTTTTTAGACTTAAAAGAATTTACTTCGCCAGCCTCTTTGGAATCCAAAATTTTAACCAAATATATAATTGAAAAAATGTTCGATTTGCATATGCAGGCTTCGCAAACCGTATGGGATAAAGAAATGTTCGACGAAGAACTTAAGCGGAAAGGCTCAGGTTTTTTGATATGCTATTCGGACGGCGGCGGCTCAAACGAGAACGATATTAAAAATATTAAAGCCGGCGGCGGCATTCTTCAAAAATTCGGCGCTTCAGATATAGACGTGGGTATAAAACTAAATTTGCAATCGCAAATTATAGGTTTTTTTATATTTTATAGCGTTCTTGACGAGATGCACATATTAGATATTACGGTGGTAAAAGAAATGCAGTCGAAAGGCATAGGTTCGCTAATGCTTGATTGGACGATAAAAAAATATAAAAGCGCCGACATAAAATATTTTTTTCTGGAAGTCAGGACGTCAAATTTAACCGCGATAAACCTTTATAAAAAATTTGGTTTTAAAATATTTATGCTTAGAAAAAATTATTACGACTATAACAAAGAGGATGCTTTATGCATGGTAAAAGAATTATAAGCGAAAAGTGCGAAATAACGGTTAACCGAAAAATAAAAGATACTGAAGGAACTTATATTTTAAGGATTAAAAACCGGTTTATCGCGTCCAATTACAAGCCCGGACAGTTTGTTATGATAAAGGCGAATGAGGGAGGGCTTAATCCGCTTCTAAGCAGACCGTTTTCTATTTTTAACAGATTCAACGATTCGGAATTCGAAGTATTATACAGAGTTTTCGGCGCGGCGACCGAAATTATGAGCGGCGTTAAGGAGGGGAGTTTTTTGAGAGTGATTGGACCATTAGGAAATGGGTTTGATACCGGTATTACCGGCATAGAAGCAAAGTCCGGTTTGGAGGATCCGGCGTATTTGGAAGGGACGGCGGGTTCGGCAGAGCCGGAAGGTTCGACGGGGACGGCAGATATCAAGAAGCTAAAGAAAAAGCGGAAGAATTTGTCGGAAGGTTCGGTAGAGCCGGAAAGTTCGGAGGTTAGGCAGACCGGAAACAAACTGCGGGTATTGATTGCGGGAGGCAT
>JAKASB010000064.1 GCA_021828255.1 bacterium
TGTATTATCCCTGGCAAAAAAATAATTTAATAAATATGGTATAATCAAAATACACGCAAAGATATCCAATGTAATTATTGTAATTATAAAGGAGGCTGATATATATGGTTAATGAAAAAAGATGGAATCCGGCAAATATAAAAAAACATGAAGCAAGCGATGAATCAGACGCTTATAAAAACAATCTGTCTTATAAAGATATGTCCGTATGTAAAAATTGCCGTAATATTTATCACAACAAAAGATGGGTAAAGGACAACAAGATTTATAACTCCCTCTTAAAGAAAAAAGAAGATATAAATTATACGATTTGCCCTGCTTGCTTAAAGATAAGAACAAAATTTTATAACGGGGTTGTAGAATTAAGCGGCAATTTTTTGTTTGAACATAAAAGCGATATTTTAAATCTTATAAATAATACCGTGGAAAGAGCGGGTTATATAGACCCTTTGGAAAAAATTGAAAATATAGAAGAAAATGAAAAAGAAAAAATTATAAAAATATACACTACAAGCGAAGACCTTGCTCAAAGAATAGGGAGAAATATAGAAAAAGCTTATAAAGGTGAAGTAAATTATTCATTTTCGGAAAGAGATTTGCTGCTCAGAGTTTACTGGAAAAGGGAATTATAAAACAAACCGGACTGTTTTTGACTTTTTTATCAATAATGTTATAATTAAAAAGTAAATTAATAATAATATATTTATTAAATGAAGGAGTTATTAAAAATAAAATTTGGGAATAACTAATAAATCAAGGAAACAGAGGTCGGTTGGGTCGGTTGCCGCGGTTAAAATGCGTGATGTTTCCGGCGCGGTTAAAACAATCCCGAAAGGATCTGAATCCCGGTTAATATCCGGCGGCGGTGAAAAAGAAGTCATCCATATAGAAAAGATAGAACTGGAGGATATCGACCTTTTTAATAAATTCTCTAGTCCGTCAGCTAATATAAAAGATATTATCGAAACCGGATTCGAAGTAGATATATCTGTTAGGGGCAACGTATTACTGGTTAAGGGCAATGAAAATAACGTCAGAATTTGCGGTAGATTTATATACGACCTCTTAAATTTATATAAAACTAACACGGTTATAACCGATAATGATTTAATAAGATTAGCTAAGCTTAAAATTGAAAATCCCGAAGTTAATATCGGCACCCAGATTTACCCTTCTATTCTGATAACCCCTAGAAAAAAGGTCATATCTCCAAGAACCGCAAATCAAAAAAAATATACCGACGCTATTTATAAAAAAGATATAGTTATCGGCGTGGGACCGGCGGGAACCGGCAAAACTTATCTTGCTATGGCATGTGCTATATCTTTATTTCAAAAGAAGTTGTTTGACAGAATAATATTAACCCGTCCCGCGGTTGAGGCGGGAGAGAAATTAGGTTTTCTTCCTGGAGATATTTCGCAGAAAATCAATCCATATTTAAGACCGTTATATGATGCTCTTTACGAAATGTTCGAGTTTGAAAAAGCCATAAAACTTATAGAATTGGATGTAATAGAAGTTGCTCCTATCGCATTTATGAGGGGGAGAACGCTAAATAATTCTTTTATAATATTTGATGAAGCGCAAAATGCCACAAACGAACAGATGAAAATGATGCTCACAAGAATAGGTTCAGGTTCAAAGATTGTAGTAAACGGAGATATAACCCAAACCGATCTGCCTTCCGATAAGGAATCGGGGCTTATAACCGCAAGTAAAATTTTGATGAACATAGCGGGCATAGAAGTAGTTAATTTTGATAGAGCCGATGTATTAAGACATAAACTTGTTCAAAATATAATAAAAGCTTATGAGACGAACGAAATTTCTCGAATTTCTAAAAAATAATACTTTAGAGATTAAAAACCGCTATTCCCCCCTTTTAGTACTGCTTTTAATATCGTCTATATTTTTAACTTTTTTGCTTTACAACGGGATGAAGTTTATAAAAAATAAGTATAAAGCGGGAGAGATAGCGACAAAAACTATAATAGCCAAAAAGAGTTTTAGATACGTTAACGTAAAAGCAACCAATGCCATCCTGAAAAAGAAAATCGGTAAAAGTCCAGACGTTTATTTATATTATCCAGAGACTAAAGCGACTCTCTCAAGAAAGATAAAGAAGGCTTTTACTCTTGCAAGGTCTTATAAAGAAAGTCATGCGCAGAATAAACAAAATATGGATACATCCGAAAGTATATTTGCCGCTAAATTAGGAATTAAATTAGACAAGGCTGTCCTTAACGAGTTTTACTATTTAAATTACAATAAAAATATCGAGGCTTATATTTTAAAAATAGTTTCGAGTATTTATAAAAAAGGGGTGTTGTCTCAACTGCCCGCCGGTGATAAAAACATAGAAATTAAAAATGTAATAACAAACAGGCTGAAAATTATAAATTATCCGCAAATATTTTTTACTTTAAAAAAAGAAAAAGGTTTCACTTATTATTATACTAAAAAATATCTCGGTTTCCTGCCGTCTTATATGCAAAACGATATTTATGGATTAGCTTACCGCATAATAAAACCGGATATCATATATTCAAAATATCTCACTCTTAAAAAAATAGAAGATATTAAAAAAGAAAACGTGCCTATTTATATCCATATTAATAAAGGAATGCTTTTAGCAAACACGGGCGAACTGATAACTAAGTCGAAGGCGCTTGAATTAAATACATATGATGCGAAATTTAAACTGAAAAATAATATTCCTCCTCTTATAGGGCTGTTTTTTGTTATAACAATGCTTTTATCGCTATCTTATGTTTTTCCTTACACATATATAAAAAAATTCAGAAACTCCGTAGATTTTAAAAATATTGTTTTTATTATCGCTATTTTATTATCTTCTATTTTAGTAATTAAAGCCGGAATTATTTTTTCAAACGCTCTTTCTTTGTATTTTCCTTTCATAAATAGGAACGATATTTACTATTTAATACCCTTTGCGTTTGGACCTATGCTTATAAGAATAATGTTAAATTCCGAGGTTTCGATCGTTTATATAGCTCTTTTTTCTATTCTGACCTCTATAGTTTTTAAAAACTCGATTTTTTTTATGATATATGCCTTTGCGGGAAGTTTTATAGCATCATACGAAGTCTTCGACTTTTCTTCATGGAGCCGCGTTGTTAGAGCGGGCGTTATCACTGGATTTTTAAATAGCTTTATGGTTCTGACATTTGCGCTGATAGGGCTAAATCTGATAAATATTCAAAATATTTACAGCGTTGTCTTTGCATTTTTATCGGGTGTTATCTCTTCTATCATGGTGATAGGACTAATACCTTTATTTGAGAAAGCATTTGATTTTACCACAGACTTTAAACTCCTTGAACTTTCCAGTTCCAATAACCCGCTCTTAAGGCAATTTTCTATTGTTGCGCCAGGAACTTATCAGCATTCGATAATGGCGGCTACCCTTGCGGAATCAGCCGCATCGTCGGTCGGAGCGAATCCACTCTTAGCCAGAGTCGCAAGCCTTTATCACGACATAGGAAAAATAACCAAGCCTAATTATTTTATCGAGAATATATCAAATGCGGAAAATCCACATGACAAGCTTGCCCCGACTATGAGCAGTTTAATTATTTCGTCTCATGTAAAAGACGGTCAGGAGCTTGCAAAAAAATATAAATTGGGGGATAAAATAGAAAACATAATCGTAGAACATCATGGAACGTCCATGATAGGGTCATTCTATGAAAAAGCTTTCAATGAACATAAGGGCGAACATCTTTCAAAAGATACTTTCAGATATAGCGGCAAAAAACCTCAAACCAAAGAAGCGGGTATAATTATGCTGGCGGATTCAGTTGAGGCAATATCTAGAACAATGACTAACATTTCTCCTTCAAGAGTAGAACTTATGGTCAGAAAGACTATAAACAGAATTTATAACGACGGACAGCTTGATGAATGTGAACTCACTTTGAAAGATTTGCATTCTATAGGAGACGCTTTTGTAAAAGTTTTAAATTCTGTTTTTCACCAGAGGATACCGTATGCGGGCAAGTCTGCCTACGAAGACGATAAAAATGAAGCAAATGAAATCCGTAATAAATATAGCGAATACCCAAAGAAAGCTGAAAATAAACCGAAAGTCAGTCCGCTATATCGTTAAAAATTCGATAGAAAAGCTTTATTGCGGTTCTTACGAAATCGATATAATTTTTTGTTCGGAAGGCTATATTAAAACATTAAATAAAACTTACAGAAATCAAGATAAGACGACGGATGTTTTATCTTTCGAAATAAAAGAATGGGTCGGGGATATTTTTTATATAGGAGAGATATATATTGCTCCTTCCGCTGCAAAAAAAAATTTCATAAGATATCGGCATTTCTGGGAGAAAGCAGGCTGGACCCATTTTGACAAATGGGAACAAGACGAAAACCCAAAAAACCAAGAAAAATATTACAAAAACGGGTTCAGAAAAGAACTTGCGTTATTAATAATCCACGGAATTCTTCATCTTTTCGGATATGTTCATGATGAGGAGCATAAGCTGAATTTAGACGACGACAGTTACGATAAAGACATGAAATATATGCAGAATTTTTTATATAAAGAATTACGAAATATAATATGATATTATGAAGCCGGTCCAGCAAAATCGATTTGAATTTTTTAATGCAGCTATAGAAGGCATAATATTAGCGACAAAGACCGAAAAAAATATGAGAATCCATTTCGCCGTGTCGCTCCTTGCTATTTTCCTTGCGCTTTTTTTAAGAGTTTCTAAAATAGACGTTCTTCTCATACTTATTTCTGTTTTCTTCGTTCTGTTTGCCGAAACTTTAAATACATCCATAGAATATCTGGCTGATTCCGTATCTAAAGAATACTCTCCAGAAATTGAGGCAGTTAAAAACTTAGCGGCAGGCGCGGTTCTTTTATCCGCGTTTGGCTCATTTGTTGTAGGTTATATAATTTTTTCAAAATATCTGTATTATATGATATACTATATCATAAATATGGTAAAAACTGCGGGTTCCGATATCTCAATCGTAGTAATATCTGTTGTTTTTGTCGGCATAATAATTATAAAAGCTATGTTTAATAAAGGAACCCCTTTAAGAGGCGGGTTTCCAAGCGGACATGCCGCTATCGCATTTTCTATATGGCTGATGGTTTCCCTTTTAACTTTAAATCCGGTCGTTTCACTTCTTACGTTTATACTTGCTTTTCTTATCGCATTATCCAGGATAAAGAACGGCATTCATACTAAAATAGAGGTCTTAACCGGAAGTATTATAGGCATTTTAATAACCGCGCTGATATTTAAACTGTTTTATTTCTAATTAATTCACTATTGAATTAGTAAAATAATAAATAATAAACGGGATAATTTTATGCAAAACGAAAAACAAAAACAAAAATATACGGAACTTAAAGACTTAATTGAAATTGTAAAAAAACTACGCTCCGAACAAGGCTGTCCTTGGGACAGAAAACAGACCGAAGAGACGCTGAAACCGTATATAATAGAAGAAGCATATGAGGTTGTAGACGCAATAAGTTCAAATAATAAAACGGAAATTATAGAAGAACTTGGAGATCTTCTTCTTCAAGTCGTGTTTTTATCCGATATTTATGAAGAAAGAAATGAGTTTAAGATAGAAGATGTGATTAACACTATAAATAAAAAACTAATTAGAAGACATCCTCATGTTTTCGATGAAAATTTTTCATTAAAAGAAGGCGAATGCCTCGAAGACGTTATTCTTCAGAATTGGGAAAAGATTAAAAGGGAGGAAAAAGAAGAAAAATTAAAAAATATGCCTGATATGCCGAAAAATCCTTCTGTTTATGTACCTGAAACTATGCCTTCTCTTCACAGGGCATATATGGTGCAGGAAAAGGCTAAAAGAACAGGCTTCGATTTTGAAGGCGAAGGCGGCGCTTTAGATAAAATTTATGAAGAAATTTCAGAACTTAAAAAAGAATTAGATAATAAGACAAGTAAAGATAAAATTATTGAAGAATACGGAGATATCTTATTTTCCGTCGTAAATCTCGGAAGGCTTTTAGATATACATCCGTGCAGCGCTTTAAATAAATCCTCCGATAAATTTATCAAAAGATTTGGATATATGGAAAAAAAGGCATCCCTGCCTGTTTCCAAACTTGATGCCGAAAGTCTCGATATATTATGGGAAGAAGCAAAAAGAGCGCTATGATACATAGAATATCACGCTCTGTTTTAATCAATTCCGCTTCCGCATGTTTGTCCGGCATATTTACCGCTTTTTTATTTCCAAATTTTAATCTTGAATTTCTTGCATGGTTTTCATTAGTTCCTCTTTTATATGCAGTCAATAAATCTAAAAGCTTTAAAGAATCTTTCTTATACGGTTTTTTAGCAGGCATTATTTCATATATAATTATATTATACTGGATAATTTATACCGTTCACGTATTCGGCAATCTTCCTTATTACATAGCTGTTTTTGCCCTTTTGCTGCTTGCTTCTTATTTAGCTTTATATTTTGCTTTATTCGCAGGTTTTAGCAGAATTTTATTAGATAATTATAAGATATTGAATATAATTTTAATTCCTTCATGCTGGGTTTTTTTTGAGTTTTTAAAATCCAATCTTTTGACGGGATTTCCATGGGAAAATTTAGGTTTTTCCCAGTATTTAAATCTTCCGTTTATACAGGTTTCCAATATCGTAGGAGCTTTTGGATTATCTTTCATCATAGCGCTTATAAATTATTTAGTGTTTCATTTTATTTTTTATAAAAATCTAATTTCAAAAAAGCAGGTATTGTTAGAACTGATTTTTGTTTTATCGGTTTTTATTCTTGTGATGTCATACGGTTATTATAATATTTATTCTATAAATAAATTGCTCAAGGGAAAACAACCGGTAAAGGTTGCCTTAATTCAAGGGAACATCGGGATGTTTCAGAAATGGAAAATTACAAAAAAAAGGACGACGAAAATTTATCTTGACTTAACAAAAAAATCTTTAAAATACCGGCCGCAGGTAGTGATATGGCCGGAAACGGCGCTTCCTTATATTATCTCCATGTATCCTTTTTACTGGAATAAAGTTATGAATTTTGTGGAAGAAAATAAAATTGATCTAATTTTCGGAGCCATAGGCGCAAGATTATTAAACGGAAAATATCATTATTATAACAGGGACTATATGTTCGATAAATCGGGCGGATTTTCTTATTACGATAAGCATCATCTTGTCCCTTTCGGTGAATATATTCCGTTAAAACGGCAGCTTCCCTTTCTGGCTCATATTTTAAAAGGTGCGGGGATTGGAAACTTCACGCCGGGCAAGAGATTTAGAATTCTAAAAAACGGAAATCTAAAGGTGGGTTCGATGATTTGTTATGAAGCCTATTTTGATTCCTTAGTAAGGCATTTTGCACAAAAGGGAGCTAACCTTCTAATAGGCATTACGGATGATGCATGGTATGGAAGAACCTCCGCACCGTATCAGGATATGTCTATGACGGTTTTTTCCGCCGTAGAAAACGAGAGATTTGTCGCAAGAGCGGGGAACTCCGGCATAAGCGGGATAATATCGCCTGCCGGAGAAATCTTGAGAGAAACAAATATCTTTAAAAGAACTTATATGATAGGCTATATAAAATTAATTAATAGAAAGACATTTTTTGCATTATATGGTAATATATTTTCTTATATAATTAATGCCTTTTTTATACTGTCTATAATGTATCTTCCGTTGCGCAATATTTTTAGAAAAAAGGTTTAAT
>JAKASB010000065.1:0-3848 GCA_021828255.1 bacterium
AAAAATAATAAGATTAATATAGATAATTAGACGGAGGATTAAATTTATGGATTATGGAATAGAAAACAGGCTTGCAAGGATTATCAAGCCGAAAGACGGCAAAACCGTTATGCTCGCAGTTGACCACGGTTATTTTATGGGACCTACCGGCGGGCTTGAAAATATTAATAAGTCTATTACTCCTCTTTTAGAATATGCAGATTCGCTTATGCTTACCCGTGGAATTTTAAGAAGCCAGATTGATCCAAAAATAGATATTCCCATAGTTTTGCGCGTCAGCGGCGGAACAAGCATCCTGAATGACGACCTTTCCGACGAAGACATTACCGTTTCTATGGAAGATGCCGTAAGATTGAACGTTAGTGCAGTAGCTTTGTCTATTTTTATCGGCTCTAAAAATGAAAGGCAAGGTATAATTAATTTGTCAAAATTAGTAGATAAGGGTTATAAATACGGTATTCCCGTGCTTGCGGTGACTGCCGTGGGAAGAGAGATGGGAAGAGATGAGCGTTATTTGTCGTTAGCGGTCAGGATTGCGGCGGAAACTGGAGCAAGCATAGTAAAAACTTATTATTGCGAAGATTTTGACAGGGTAGTGGAAACCTGTCCCGTTCCGGTCGTGGTTGCCGGAGGAAAAAAGACCGGAGAGTCGGATGCGTTAAAGCTGGCGTACGATGCCGTTAAGCATGGAGCGGCGGGGGTCGATATGGGGAGGAATATATTTCAATCAGAAAAACCTGCTAATATGATTAAGGCGGTAAGGGCAGTAGTTCACGAAGGAATTGCGCCGGAAGAAGCTTATAATAAGATATATAATAACAAATAAAAAAGTATTTGATATGCTAATGTTAATACATGAAAATTGAGGGTGGACGGGCGGAGGCGGAGAAGCATAATTTGTGAATAATTTAAAAAGCGAAAAAAGTTCTTATTTAAAATCTGCAGTTCACCAGCCTGTTGACTGGTATCCGTGGTGTGCCGAGGCTTTTGAAAAGGCTAAAGAAAAAGATATGCCGGTGCTTCTCGATATAGGAGCCGTATGGTGCCATTGGTGCCACGTAATGGACGGGGAATCTTACGAGGATGAGGAAACCGCGTCAATAATAAACGAAAATTATATAGCCATTAAGGTCGATAAAGATGAAAGACCGGACATAGATTCGAGATATCAGAAAGCCGTGAGCGTGTTTTCCGGAACGGGCGGATGGCCTCTAACCGCTTTTTTAACTTATGAAGGATATTTTTTTTACGGAGGCACGTATTTTCCTAAAGAGTCCAATTACGGGCTTCCGGCATATAAATCTGTTTTGACGGAAATTGCAAAATATTACCGTGAAAACAAAGAAGTCGTTTTTGTCCAGAGTGCCGGCTTTTATCAAAGAATTTCGGACGATTCAAATAAGTTTTCTATTTTTAATATTAATATTAAAAAAATAAACGATGCTATAAAAAATGATAATTCCTTAAATTTAAATATAGATTACGTTAGGAGATTCATAAACGAAGGAGCGCTTGAATTTAAACTTCATTTTGACGAAGTTAACGGAGGATTAGATGAATCTCCTAAATTCTTTTATTTTTCCGCGTTAGAACTTCTTGCATGGGATTATATAATAAATAAAGATAAAGATTCGCTTAATAAAGGTCTTTTTACTTTAAATAAAATAGCCGCTGGAGGGGTTTTTGACCATGTGGGGGGCGGTTTTCACAGATATTCAACCGATAAAAAATGGATTATTCCGCATTTTGAAAAACTTGCCGAAATCAACGCTCAGGCTTTAAGAGTATATTCCTATTATTACAGATTGACCGGCGATAAGGTTTTATTGAGGATTATCAATAAAACTCTTGATTTTATATCCGGCGACTTATACGACAAGTTTAGCGGCGGTTTTTACGCAAGCATCGATGCGGATACGGGAGGTAACGACGACGGAGAGTTTTTTACATGGACATATAATGAATTAAAAGAGGTTTTTCCGGACAAAGAAGAGTTTAAAACTGCGGCTGGATTGTTTAATATAAATAAAGAAGGTTTGATGCGCTATGCCGAAGGCGAAAGTTTTGTTTCAAGTAATTTTCCAAACAAAAGTTTTTGGCAGGGCGATATTCCGAATGTATTATATGCCGGAGCTTATGCAAAAGCTTTGGGCGGCAGATCATACAATAGCATTATCTCAAAGCTTAAAACTTTCAGAGAAAAAAGAAAAAAACCGTTTATTGACAGAATAAAATATTCCTCCATAAACGGAAATATTATACATTCCATCACGGAATTAAGCAAAATTTTCAGTCCTTTCGATTCAAACCGGCAAAAACTAAACGAAATAACCGAAAAATCAATTAAAATTTTTTTAGATATTTTTGATAAAAATGGAGATATAGGAAGATTTGCGGGTGAGCCTGGAGGTTCGGTTTTAGACGATAACGCATATATCATTCTGGCTTTGATAGGATTATTTGAAGTTACGTCTAAGCCTTTATATTTAATTTATGCAAAAAAAATAGCCGGGTATGTTATCAATAATTTTTACGATAGCGAAAAGGGCGGTTTTTTTGATATAAAACACACGACAAAGAGTTCAAAAATAGGTTTTTTAAACCACAAGGAAAAGGATATAGCGGATTTTGGCGGCTATTCACAGAACGCGATCGTATTGTCGGCAATGGCGAAATTACATATACTTACAGGAGGAGTTCAGTTTAAAAACGTAATATTAAAATCTTTCGAATATTTTATAAACGAAGCGGATATGCTCAAACATAACGCATCCGGTTATTTAATAAGTTTGATTAATTATGCGTTGGGGGCTAACGTCAATATTATTGCAGGCAGGTACGGCGATAAAGCCGTTGCCGGTTTTTTCGATATATCCGGTAAATTTAACGGTAACGATAAATTAAAAGCAAGTTTTAATGCGTTTAATATTTTCGTCGATATGAATAATAAGGATTTAATAGGTAGTTATTCGAGCTTTGAAGGGTTTGAAAAAGGGGATATGTTAATTCTGGAGGAGATTAGAAGCGCCGCCTTAGAATTCGGCAGGATAAAAAAGCCCTTAGTTTTCCGGTGCGGGAACAAATCATGCGGCGTGAAAATTTTATAAAATTTTGCCGATAAATCTTGACATGAATTAATATGTTGTAGTAATATACTTTACTATCAATATATAAATAAACAACATATTACGGCATATAACATATTACGGCATATAACATACGGCATATAACATACGGCATATAAAATAGTTTAAGTTTAACGGTTTGAAAATGGGGGGGGATCCGTATGAAAAGAGTATTGGTTTTGCCGGTATTTTTTACAACACTTTTTATCTTAATCTTAATTTCAAATGCTTATTCCTACGTTAACATCGTTACCGTCCGTTCCGGAGCCACCCTTGGTCAGATTGCGGATGCCCATAATACCACCGTCGCATCCATAATGTCCTTAAACGGACTTCATAACTATGTCATATACCCGGGTGAAAGATTAAAAGTTCCTTCCGGCGCAGGCTCTTATCATCCCGCTCCGGCATTCGGTCATTATACCGTTCAGTTTGGAGATACCCTTTCTTTAATAGCACAGAAATACGGAACTTCGGTTGCCGAATTAAGAAGTTTAAATCATCTGTATTCCAACGTTATAAGGCAGGGGGCGGTTCTTACCGTGCCTCTCGGAAATGCCGGAGGAAACAGGTCGGTTTTTCAAGCGGTTGCATATGTTACCGTCCGTTCCGGAGCCACCCTTGGTCAGATTGCGGATGCCCATAATACCACCGTCGCATCCATAATGTCCTTAAACGGACTTCATAACTATGTCATATACCCGGGTGAAAGATTAAAAGTTC
>JAKASB010000065.1:3948-7698 GCA_021828255.1 bacterium
GTTACCGTCCGTTCCGGAGCCACCCTTGGTCAGATTGCGGATGCCCATAATACCACCGTCGCATCCATAATGTCCTTAAACGGACTTCATAACTATGTCATATACCCGGGTGAAAGATTAAAAGTTCCTTCCGGCGCAGGCTCTTATCATCCCGCTCCGGCATTCGGTCATTATACCGTTCAGTTTGGAGATACCCTTTCTTTAATAGCACAGAAATACGGAACTTCGGTTGCCGAATTAAGAAGTTTAAATCATCTGTATTCCAACGTTATAAGGCAGGGGGCGGTTCTTACCGTGCCCGAAAGCTATAAAACATATAAAACGGCTCAAAATAATATAAATAATACCGGCAATAAATATAATAAATATAATTATTACGGCAATAACAATTTAAAATATAAAACGGCAACGTTTAAAATTTTAAATCCAAATAATTACAAGCTTAAAAATAACGGATCTAACGGCGAAAAACCTGCGAACGTTCATAATTTCAGTTTAGGAAAAAAAATAGTCAATGTAGCATATAGATATAAGGGCGTTCCATATGTATGGGGCGGAACAAGCGATATCGGAATGGATTGTTCGGGTTTGGTCCAGCATGTTTTTTTGAAACTGGGCATCCATCTTCCAAGGACGGCGGCGGAGCAGGCGAGGTTAGGCACTTATGTTCCGAAAGATAGGCTGAAGCCAGGCGATCTTTTATTCTTCAGAACATATGCGCCTTATATATCACATGTGGGAATATATGTCGGGCACGGGAAATTCATTCAGGAAAATTCAGGTGCAGGAAAGGTAACTATAAGCAGATTGAACAACGAATATTTCGAGAGAACCTATGCTTTTGCAAAATCCGTCAGATAAAATAAAACTAAAATAAAACAGGCAATTATACGATACAGGAGGCAATAAAAACAAATTATGTTCAATTTTAATAACTGGTATGCCCCGAATCCCATTATATTTTTAGGGCCCCTTCCCCTTCACTGGTACGGAATATTAATAGGATTAGGGTTTATTATAGGCATCACCATTGCTTATTTTAGGGCAAAATCCTGGGGCGAAGATCCAGAAAATATCATTAATATTATGGTTTTTGCCATACCGGCGTCTATTATTTTTGCCCGTCTTTATTATGTGGTTTTTGCATGGGGATATTACGCAAATAATCCATTGAGTATTTTTTATATATGGCAGGGCGGATTGGCTATATACGGCGGGGAAATCGGCGGACTTCTGACGCTTTACCTCTATACCCGCATAAAAAAGCTCAATATATGGCTTTATATAGATACGTTTGCTCCGAGTCTTCTTTTAGGGCAGGCAATAGGGAGATGGGGTAATTTTATAGACCAGCAGGCCTTCGGTTATCCGGTTAAATGGGGACTGCCTATAGCAAAAGGCTTGCGTCCGGTTAACGCTTATACACCGAAACACTTGATATTGGGCTTATGGGGATATCCTTTTCAAACGGCTCGGCCTGAAAATCTAACGATGTATTCCCATTTTGAACCTTCGTTTTTTTTTGAATCCGTGCCTGATTTTCTGGGGTTCATTTTTTTAATGTGGCTTTCAAGAAAAAAACCTAAAGTTGCCGGAAAGATTTTAATAGGATATTTAATATGGTACGGAACTACGAGGTTTTTTACGGAAGGCACAAGAATCGACAGTTTATGGCTTGGGAACAGCATAAGGATTTCTCAGGTATTAAGTATGTTTGCCGTAATAATTTCTATAGCCGTCTTGATTTATAGGCACTATAAATATAAAGAAAAAGAGGTTTAATAAATATTATTTACATTTTTACTCTGACCATGACGCCGTTGACTTTTTCGGCTGGGAGCTTGTAAAACCTCACGAAAGAAGGGGACAGCTTTTTAATCAGCGCAAATATCCTCCAGAATATATTATTGCTGACTATTTCCTCAAATCCGTAAAATATGACTGTTTCGTCTATATTGTATTTTCTTAATGCCCCTTCTACGTCAACGACCTCCGAATAACCGGCTCTTATCGAAAGTTGGCTTAGTCCCGGAGCAACATCGTTTTTAAACAGAATGTCTATTTCATATGGTTTTTCGGTTCTTTCTATTGAAACGAATATATTTCTTTCGTAAATAATGTTGTTATGGAACATTGTTTTAATTATATAGGGAGATACCTTGTCGGAAAGACTTGCAAAAAAAAGCGACGTTCCCGTCAATTTAGAAAAATTTTTGTACCGGTATTCATATTCTTTTAAAAATATATTGAAATCGGTCATCTTATATATGCCGTGAAGCCTCTTCTGCCCTTTTGTATATATCATTATAACGGCAAAAGGGATTGTTGCTATTATCAGCGCAAAATAGCCCCCCTGCAAAGTTTTATACAGCAGATTGGAAGTTAAAAACATAATATCCGCAAACGTCGTTACTAAGGAAACAAACAGCATAAAATATCTTCTCTTATGGAAGAAATGGATATTTATTAAGATTCCCGTAAAAGTCATAGTTCCGCTGACGGCAAGTCCGTAAGCCATTGCAAGGTTGTTCGACGTTCTGAACATTAATATTGCCGCTAAAACGCTTAAAAACATAAACCAGTTGGCAAAACTAATATATATCTGGGATTGGATTTCGCTCGATTTGTAGCTGATTTTTAAAAGGGGAATAATCCTGTTGTTTATAAGCTGGTAAACAATGGAAAATATGCCGCTTATAACCGCCTGAGACGCTATTACGGTTGCCGCAATGCTTAAAATAAGGATAGGCGTGTAAAACAGGTGCGACTGCGAGTAAAGCATCTTAAAAAAGGCATCTGTATCGGTCTTATGGGAAAGCAGGAAAGCCCCCTGCCCCATATAGTTTAAAATAAGGGCGATAAATACGAAAATCCATGCTTTGGTTACGGGTTTTCTGCCTATATGCCCCATATCCGCATACAGCGCTTCTCCGCCTGTCGCGGAAAGAATAACGTCGGATAATACGAATAGAGAAATAATGCCGTGGGCTACTAAGCGGTTTACAGAAATGTTGCCGTTGAATACGAACCTTAAAGCATAGCACGGATTTATAACTTTTAAGAAAATTTGCGGCATATGCGTCAGCGACAAAAAACCGGAAGCGCCGATGACGATAAACCACAAAAGCATAACCGGACTAAAGATATTTGCGACCTTTTCCGTCCCCTTTTGCTGATACCAGAATAATAAGGCGGTAATTATAATTGAAATAAAAACAACCGTATCGGTCGTTATATTTTTAAAAAGGGGTATCAGGCTCATGCCTTCGACCGCGCTCAATATACTGATAGCGGGAGTAATGACGGAATCGCCTATGAGGAGAGACAGGGCGATATAGGATATTACGGTTATGAAAGCGATTTCCCTTACGGATTTTATGTATTTTTCGATGATATTTTTAAGTATTATAGTGCCGCCCTCGTTTCTTTCGCTTATGCCCATGGCAAACCAGACGTACTGGACGGTTACCAAGAGGGTCAGCGTCCATATTATGAGCGATACGACGCCCAAAACGTTTGAGTTTGTGACTTTGAGGTATGCAAAAATAACGGCTACGGTGTATATAGGGCTTGTCCCTATGTCGCCGAATACGATGCCGAGGGCTTTGAGCGATTTATTTTCCGCTAAAGCCTTTTTAGCCTTGTCTATGCGCAAGTTGTTCAATTTTATTCTGTTTATTTTATAATGAATATTTTTATTATCGAAAGCATTATTATATTACTTTTGAGAAAAAATGAAAGATAAAAAAA
>JAKASB010000066.1:0-4557 GCA_021828255.1 bacterium
GATAGTATTAGAAAAAACTTGTCATAAGTTTTATTGAAAAGCCCTTTGTCAAAACTTTCGGTTATTCTTTCCTGTCTTTCTTTTCTAAATTCGGCGAATGGGTCTTCTTCCCCATTGCTTTTATACTCATCTATTAATCTTTTTTCCTGTTCCCCGTTTAACGATAAAAAAGGAATTTCTCTGCAATAAATAAGCAGATTGTAAAAAAAAGTCAGCGCGCCGGCTTCTTTAATTTCGTATAAAAATTTGCACAAATCCGATAAATAAGGGCATATGTAATTCCTGTCTTTCAACTTCGGGGCTGACTGCCACAACTCTTTATATGTTTCGATGAGAACTGAAATGTATTTTTTATCGTATTCCGCAAGTTTTTTTAAAGCAGAAATTACAGTCTGATAATAATTGCACAGCAGTTCGTCGAAAAGCAGGATGTTTAATTCATTGTCTGCGAATTGGTCGGGTTCCGCAGATTTTATATTCACCGATTTGTATTGTTCGAGATAGGCGCCAAAAGCCTTCTTAAACATTTCGATATGCGATGCAAGCAGTTCGTATTTTTTAGATTCTAAATTATTATTTTTATGATTATTCCTATTTCTAAAACTATTGTTTTTTTCCATAATATTTATTACCGCCTCCTATACTATGATAATATCATTAAGTCATTAAGTCGCTGTTTGTTTATTTAATATACTGTATTCAATTTAATTATATAATAGACGTTGCCAGTTCTTTAACAAGATTAATTAATGCCGTTTTAGCGATATTTTTATCCGTTTCGTCGTCAGTTTTCGCGGCGAGCAGTCTTAGTTCTTCGCCGGTTTTGCCGTCTATAAAGAGTAATCTCAAATTTTCTCCGGTATCGGTCAACATATTAAGTCTCATGGCAGAATTGGTTTCCACGTCTAATTTAATATCGTTAAGCATTATCTTATCGTTTAAATCCAATCTGCCTATAGTTTCTAAAAGATTGTTATATTTTTTTTCATTATAATATGAAATTTCGTTTATATTTCCGGGTTCAGGGGTGCTTCCCGTTCCGGAATAATGATAATGTTCTCTGTAATACCCCGTGTTTTTATCGATAAGAATTTTATATGAATCGGCAAGCCTGTGCGTGTCTTCGCCTATTGTTATAAGATTATGGATGTTTTCTTTTCCGTCGTCTTGAAGTTGATTGATATGGTGGACTTCTATTCTGTCGGGAATTTCACCTTTTTCATTTCTTTTTAAGCTGCTCAAAAATTGCATATCCCTTGTTTTGACGTAATTCATAATTTTTTGCCAGTTGTGGATTGATTCAATTTCTAAAATTTTTTTATCATTCATCGTTACTTTGATATTTTTAAAACCGTCCGTAGTATCTTTGTATTCCTTTAGCACCCCAAGTTTCGGCTGTTTAGCGGAAAATATTTCCGGACGGTCTTTGTCGAATTTGAATTTATAAGAAGACGGAGTTTCGCTGATAGCGTATTTTATCTGTTTTAAGCCATTCGCCGCATTTCCTATGTTTATAACCCCGGGCGCGGTATTTCTTGGATCTATTTCGGGCATAGTTTGCTTAAGGTCGAAATAGTTGTTCAGCGTAAATTTAGATAATTTATATTCTTCGTTGAATTTTTCGTCATATTTGGTGTAATTGTTCGCATATTTTGCCAAATTAATTTCGTTGAATTTTTCTGAAGACATAATAAGATTTTTTACGGTTATATTTCTGCCGTAGGAGGTCATTGCACTAAAAGATGCTCCCTGAACTTCAACGAAATTGTTTTTTAAAAATAGGTCGTTAAAACTATTTCTGGTTTCTTTATCGATGAAGCCGTAAGTATTTAATAAAAAATTTTCATCGTTTTTTATAATAAAGCCGGAATTTAACAGCGCCTTTATTTCTCTTTCGCCCCTGGAAATATTTCGCGATTTAATTAATTCTAAATCTGGATTTTGTTTTTCGTTGAATGTTTTAATATTTGAATTGCATTTATCGATATTTTTTCCTGCCGCAATACCTGCGCCGCTCCATATATTGATTTCCATTTAATTTTCTCCCGTCGCTCCAAACCCATAAAAACCTATAAGTTTTTATACATTAGAGCTAAACGCCTCCTTTAATTAAAGTTAAATTAAAAGACTTACCCGACACACTATTCCGCAATTTGCAGAACTCGTAGCCGCATTTGATTTTAACCATAACGATTATTTTTATTATGTATATAGCAATATATCAAATTAATGTTACGATATTATGACGATTATGTTTCATTTCTATTAAATTTTTGTTAAAAAAATGTTAAAAAAAAGTCTAAGATATGTTAAGATATGAACCTATACCCGCAAATTAAAATTAATTAAAATTAATAAATTCTAAATATGAACAGAAATATATATATTTACAACACGCTTTCCCTTTCGAAAGAACTTTTTAAGCCTATAAACGAGAACAGGGTTTTAATGTATGTCTGCGGAATTACCGCATACGACCTGTCGCACATAGGACATGCGAGGGCATATATTACGTTTGATGTAATTTACCGCTATTTAAGGCGGCTCGGCTATAACGTCGTTTACGTTAGAAATTTTACGGATATAGACGATAAAATCATAAAAAAAGCAAACGAGGAAAATTCTACGGTAGAAAAAATTTCTTCTAAATATATAGACGAATATCATAAAGATATGAATGCCTTGTATATCTCAAATCCGACCTATGAACCTAAAGCTACCGAAACAATTCCAGATATGATAAATTTAATCTCGGGATTAATAAAAAAGGGCAATGCCTACGAGATAAACGGAGACGTTTTTTTCAGGGTCGATTCTTTTAAAGACTACGGCAAGCTTTCTCATAAAAATATAGACGAACTTATCGCCGGTTCGAGAATACCGGTAAACGAAGAAAAAGAAAATTTTCTTGATTTTGCCCTCTGGAAAAAGTCAAAAGAAAACGAGCCGTCGTGGGACAGCCCGTGGGGAAAAGGCAGACCCGGATGGCATATAGAATGTTCTGCAATGAGCATGAAGTTTCTCGGCGAAAGCATCGATATTCACGGAGGGGGTTCCGACCTTATATTTCCGCATCACGAAAACGAAATAGCCCAGTCCGAAAGCTATACCGGCAAGAACTTTGTCAATTACTGGATTCATAACGGGTTCGTCAATATAAACAACGAAAAGATGTCTAAATCCCTTAAAAACTCTATTACGGTAAGGGATGTGATAGATAAATTTCATCCGGAAGCGCTCCGCCTCTTTTTTATGTTCACCCATTACAGGTCTTTCATAGATTTTTCGTTCAAAGGCATAGAAAGCGCCAAACAGAGCTTGCTCAGGCTTTATCAGGCAGTAAACCTTTACGATGAATTTAAAAAATTAATAAAAGAAAGCGGTATAACCGTAAAAAAAGAGGACGTTTCCGCAAGGGCGGAAGGCGGCGGCGGACGGACGCCGGAAAACATCGAAAACTATAAGAACGATTTCGAAGTTTCGATGAATGACGATTTTAATACCGCTAAGGCTATATCCGTAATATTTGACCTTGTAAGAAAAACAAATAAGATTATTAACGATTCTATGGCGCAAAATGTTATAATTTCAAAAGACGCAGCTTTTTTAGACGCAGCCGTTTCGTTTATTAAAGAATCGCTTTCCGGCGTATTCGGGTTGTTAAACGACGACCCTAAACGGTTTATCGAATCGAATCTAATGAATATAACGGCGGGCGGCGGTGTTTATACTTATATAGACGAAGAAGAAATAAAAAAACTCATAGACAAACGAAACGAATTTAGAAAAAACAAAGAATACGCTTCGGCGGACGAAATCAGGAAATCCCTTCTCGAAAAGGGCATCGTTTTAGAGGATACCGGATTTGGAACTACTTATAAAACTACGGGGGCAAAACAATTATGAACATAAAAGAAATGGCGGACGAATTTCTTGTATGTCCAAAATGTCGCGGCAGTCTTATCTATAAAGAATCTAAAGACAAAGAACTGCTTATCTGCAAAAATTGCAGGGTTTATTATCCCGTAGAAGATGAAATTCCGATACTTCTTATAGAGGATGCCAAAAATATAGACGAAACCGGTCTGGATTTAGACGACTTGTAATGAAAACATTTGCAAAGTTAAAGCAGTTTCTTTCTCTCAACAAAGATTTTTTCGTCAAGCCGCAAAAATATTATCCGGCAAGCCGCAAAAGGTTCTGGTTTTATGCCGAATCTCTCGGCGAATTCAGGCAGGCGTCATACATCATAGATATCATAAAATCGATATTGTCCGAAAACAATGAACCTGCCCCTGTTTTTTTTATAAGTTTTAAAACGTTCTCAACGGTGTCGCTTTCTCAAAAAAATAAAGATAACGGAATATTATATTTTTTTCATCCCTTTTTGGGATTAAAATCAGTTTTTAAAAGATACGTGTCGGTCGTGAAACCTGATTATTTTATCTCCGTTCAACATCCTGTTTCAAAAAAGTTAGTCAAAGAACTATTGTCCCAGGCTTTAAATACAAAATTGATTTTCATGGGAATTAGCGCCGCCGGCTTAAAAAGAATGAA
>JAKASB010000066.1:4657-7685 GCA_021828255.1 bacterium
TTAGACGAGGTATATCCCGTTTCGGATATAGTTTACGTCGGCAAAAGTTTATTTAAAAACGAAAAAGGGGGGCATAATATTTTGGAGCCTGCCTCATACGGAAAACCTGTTATAACAGGCATGTATGCGTTAAATTTTAAGGATATCATTAATGAAATGGTTAAATGCGGCGCCGTGACCATCGTTGCCGAAAAAAACTTCAAAGAGGTTTTGATAAAACTAATTAAAGATGAAAAACTAAGGAACGAAACTGGAAAAAACGGGTTAAATTTCTGCCTTAACAAAAGAGATGAATTTAAAATATATTTTAAGAATTATTTGACTGGAATCATTGTATAAAAATCATTAACCCGTATATTAAAATTAAAATTACGTTAAATTTATGAATTTTGCAGTTTTTATCATATCGTTAAGACTATTTTTAGTTATTGTCGTTATCGTCATAGTTTTATTACTGCTTTTATATTTCAGAATAAAATTTTTTAAATTAAAAATAGATTTTATAAACCGGAAAAATGAAAAGCTCCAAGGACAAGAACTATTTGAATTAAACGGAATAATACATTTTCATACGATATATTCGGACGGTTCGGGGCGCATAGACGACCTTATTAAAACTGCAAAAAACCTCAGAGCGGATTTCCTTGTTTCTTCCGACCATAACACGCTGAAACCAAAATTTGACGGACTCGAAGGATATTACGACGGGCTTTTATATTTTGCAGGGGAGGAAATAAACACCGAATTCGGGCATCTTCTTGCGCTTGGCATAGAAAACGAGATAAAGAGAGGGAAATATAAAGAAGTGTTATCCGACGTCAAAAAACAAAACGGCGCCGCTGTTATATGTCACCCCAATAACTGGTGGACTCCTTGGAAAAATTTTAAAGTAAAAGGATACGACGGCATCGAAATTATAAATCTGGACTCGCAGTGGAGGGGGATGAATCCTTTATATATGCTTGCGGTAATTTTCACGTATCGTATAAATCCTCTTTACGCCCTTCATTTTTTATCTCATAAACCGGTAAAGACGATAAAATTCTGGGATAGCGTTCAAAAACATAAGTCTATTAAAACCGGCATAGCGGCGACGGATGCCCATTCAAACGTAAAGATAACGGGAAAGAGAAGAATTAAATTTCCTAAATATTCAGAACTTTTTTCCGTTGCAAGGACGCATATTCTTCTTGCAGATAAATTGTCCGGCAATCTGGAAGAAGATAAAAAGAAAATAACGGAAGCGGTAAAAAAAGGAAGGTGCTATTTTTCATTCGATTTGTTCGGTATTCCGAAAGGTTTTTATTACAATGTTTTCATGGGAGGTAAATATTATTTCAGCGGAGATTCCGCAGATATAACCGAAAATATAGACAAAGGAGGTAGAAATGTTATAATATATGCCGGAATAGATATAAATCCAAAAAAAAATCCGTTTATTGTAAATATATTCCGTAACGGCAAAAAAATATTTTCGTCAAAAAACGAAGGTTTGGTTTATGAAATCGGCTACGCCGATTTTAAAAAGTTTTCTGATCCAAAGGTTTCCGGTATTTCCCGTTCGTTTTTCTACAGGGTTGAAATAGACATTTATTTTGGACGGAAAAAAATAACGTATCTTTATTCAAATAACATAGAAATTTATTATTAATATTATTATTAATAATAATATTAAAAATATGAAAAGCTCAAAAGATTCAAAAGATATAGAAAAATTGGACAGGGAATTCGTCTGGCATCCGTTTACCCAGATGTCTGATTGGGAAAAGGAGCGGAATATCATAATAGAAAGAGGGGAAGGGGTTTATCTTTACGATATTCACGGAAACAGATATATCGACGGAGTATCTTCTTTATGGGTAAATATCCACGGACACAATAATCCCGAACTGAACGAAGCGCTCAAAGAACAGATAGATAAAATATCGCATAGCACGCTTCTCGGACTTGCAAACGCACCTTCGGCAATTCTTGCCGAAAAACTTATCGAAATTGCGCCTAAAAATCTTAAAAAAGTTTTTTATTCCGATTCTGGTTCGACTTCCGTTGAAATTGCCATCAAGGTTGCGTTTCAATATTTCAGGCAAAAGGGTCCGGCTTATAAAAATAAGAAAAAAATCATTGCCGCCACATCCGCCTATCACGGAGATACATTGGGAAGCGTTTCGGTCTCCGGCATCGAACTTTTTCATTCCATTTACAAGCCTTTGCTCTTTGAAACTATAAGGATTACCTATCCGTACTGCTATAGATGTCCTTTTAATCTTAAATATCCGGATTGCAGGCTTTATTGCGCAAAAGAAGCCGAAAAAATAGTCAAAGTTCATGCCGGGGAATCCTGCGCTCTCATAATCGAACCTATGATACAGGGCGCTTCCGGAATGATAACTATGCCTGTGGGATATATGAAAAAAATCGAAAGGGCATGTAAAGACGACGACGTTCTTTTAATACTCGACGAAGTAGCGACTGGTTTTGGAAGAACCGGGAAAATGTTTGCCGCTTTTCACGAAGATATTTCGCCGGACGTTATGTGTGCAGCCAAGGGCATTACCGGAGGTTATATTCCTATGGCGGCTACGCTTTTCACTAAGGAAATTTACGACGGATTTCTTGGAAATTATCAAGATAACAAAACTTTTTTTCACGGGCATACTTATACAGGAAATCAGCTTGCATCCGCCTGCGCGGTGAAATCGCTCGAACTGTTTAAAAAATACGACCTGTTAAATAAAATAAAACCGGCTATAGCCCGTTTTAACGAACTTCTTAAAGATTTTTGGCAGCTGGAAAATGTAGGCGATGTAAGAAGCATAGGTCTTATGGCAGGCATAGAATTAGTAAAAGACAGAAATACCAAAGAGCCGTTTGAAGTTGGAGAAAGAATCGGGCATAAGGTCGTCCTTAACGCGCGGGAAAGAGGCGTCATAATAAGACCTCTAGGCGACATTATTGTCATAATGCCGCCGCTTGTCATAGACGAAAAAACGCTTGATACGCTTATGTCGGTAATTTACGATTCGATTAA
>JAKASB010000067.1:0-6164 GCA_021828255.1 bacterium
AATGAAATTCCTCCGTCGTTCGTCGGTATTTTTTCGTTAAAATAAACATTAAACCGGCTTTCGTTAAGAACTGCCGCGGCTTTATTCCGCAGTAAAGCATTCTGAAATACCCCGCCGCTCATACAGACGTTTTTGCATTCAGACTTTAAAGCCGCCTCTTTTATAATCATAATAAGCGTATTTATAAACCTATCGGCGATATTTTTGTATATTATATCCATACCGGCTTTGCTTTCCGTTTTTAAACCTTCCAAGCCTCCGTTATCAATGATAGTTTGAATAATATCGTTAAACATCGGATTATAATCGACCGTAAAAAAATCGTCCGCTTTGTTGTAGTCTATTGCATACTCATACTCATACTTAAAACAGTCTTTTCCGCTTGTTAAATTATCAGATCCGCCGCCGCCGCCGCCGTTATTTTTGTATTTACCGCACAAATTTTCTAAATAAACCGCCGCCTCTCCTTCATATGTTATATCTTCGTTAAATCCGCACAAACATGAAACGGCATCGAAAATTCTTCCGCAGGAAGAGGTAAACGGGGAATTCAACCCGCTCTTCCACATTTTAAAAAATATGCTTATTTCCTTTTCGGAAAAACCCGTTAAATCGGAAATAACGCTAAAAATATCGGTTGATTTAAAATTATTATAATTATACAAAATCCCGTTTTCAAAAAAAATGCCGAACAGAATGCTTAAAAGAACCCTTTTAGGCGATTTAACCGCTTTGTCCCCGCCGATAAGCCTGAACTTTTTAAAACTGCCGATTCTTTTTAAATTATTATATTTTCCTTTAAAGAATTCCCCTCCCCAAATCGTTCCGTCGTCTCCGTAACCCGTTCCGTCAAAAGCAATGCCGAAAACCTCTTCATTCAATTTCAGCCCGTTTTCCGCCATACAGGAAATAACGTGCGCTCTGTGATGCTGGAGAGATATGCCCCTTATATTTCTTTCTTTTGCCGACTCTTTAGCCCATTTCGTGTTTTCATAAGCAGGATGGCTGTCGTAAACGATAATATCCGGTTTAAAATTATAAAACTTTTCAAAATCTTCTATATTTTCTTTAAAATTAACGAACCCAGCGGCATTATCTAAATCGCCGTTGTGCTGGCTCAATACGACTGCGCCGGCGTCTTTACCGGCGTAAGCTAATGCAAAAGTATTTTTAAGGAACGCGCCCGCCGCTAAAACGTTTCTTTTTAAATTAAAAGGCAATTTAACCGGCTCGGGAACATAACCCCTCGACCGCCTGATAAAAAACGGCGCATAACCCTGTTTGCCGGTATCCGCTTTTATAACGGAATCGTCGCATCTCCTTAAAATATCCCTGTTATGGATTAAAAAGCCGTCCGCAATACCTTTTAGTTTCAAAAACGCCTCTTCGTTATCTTTTGCTATCGGTTCTCCGCCTATGTTTGCCGACGTCGCTACTAAAGGCCCGCCAAACAGGCCGAATATAATATAATGAAGCGGAGCGTAAGGCAAAAATGCCCCAATATCTTTCAGTCCGCAGTTTACGTAATAAGACAAACGGCCATTGTCTTTCAAGAGGCATACCGGCCGTTCTTTTGCCGCTAACAGACCGGCAGAAATATCGTCCATATAAGCATATTTTAATACCTGTTCTATATCCTTAAACATTACCGCGAAAGGTTTTGTCGGTCTATTTTTCCGCTCTCTCAATAATTTCAAGGCATCGTCGTTTGCCGCATCCGCCATTAGATGAAAACCGCCTATCCCCTTAACGCAAGCGATGCCGCCGCCTTTGATTAAATCTACTAAAGATTTTACGGCGTCTAAACCTTTTGACCGCTCCGATTCCAAAATATCCGCGCTTAAAATAAATTCGACTTCCGGACCGCAGACGAAACACCCGTTCGGTTCGGCATGAAACCTTCGGCTTAAAGGATTTTTATATTCGGCTTGGCATTCTATGCACATTTTAAATTTGTCCATAGAAGTCGAAGCCCTGTCGTATGGCAGTTCTTTGGATATGGTAAACCTTGGACCGCAGTCGGTGCAGTTAATAAAGGGATAGAGATATCTCCTGTCGGAAGGATTGAAAAGTTCGTCTAAACATTTGCCGCATATTGCGATATCGGGAGGTATAGTTAAATTTAATTTATTATTTTTACGGTTATCGTCTTTATTGCCGGTTTTATCCGATTCTTTAACCTCAAAACTTTTATAAAAAAACGGCTCGGTAAAATCTACGGTTTTATCGTTAATAATTGCAAGCGGAGGTTTTTCCGAATCTGAATCTAAAGATTTTACAAAATTTGAAAGGTCGTCTTCCTTACCTTCGGCGTCGATTTCAACCCCTTCGGTGTTATTTAAAACATAGCCTTTTATTCCGTATTTTTCCGCAAGCCTGTAAACGAAAGGTCTGAAACCCACCCCCTGTACCCTGCCGGATAGTTTAATTATAGCTCTTTTAACGCCGGCATTATTAACGAATCCATTTTCGCTATTTTGCATAACTTAAGAAGCGATTAAGTAAAATCCAATTTCAATTCTAACAGATTCTCGGCAATAGTTCGCCCGAAGGATAATCCAGCAGTCTGTTGACACCGTAAATACCTTTTAAAATAACTTTTCCCTTTAGCTTTTTCAACTCCTGCCCGTTTCCGTTTCTGCCGCCGCCTGCCTGCCCCGCTCCCTCCGTTTCGGCTCCGAAATTATTATTGCCGCATGCCGTTCCTATTATCCTTGCATTTTTTCCAAGCGGATGGGATTTAAGAATATTCAGCGCTTTCTCCGCAAATTCAGGTTTTACGGCAAATACCGCCCTGCCCTCGCATGCAAGCTGATACGGCTCGAAACCGAGCAGTTCGCAAAAACCCCTTACGGAACCGTTTACCGGAATTTTATCTTCTTCGACGTAAATATCGACCCCCGCCGCCATAGCCCATTCGTTAAGAACGGCGGCTAACCCGCCTCTGGTGGCGTCCCTTATTGCGCTGACCGTTATCCCGCCGCCTAATACTGCATTTATCATATCCCACAAAGAAGCGCAGTCGCTTTCTATTTCCACGTCCATTTCCATCCCTTCCCTCTGCGACATAACCGCCGCCCCGTGGTCGCCTACATTGCCGGAAACGATAATTATATCGCCCGGCGTTATATTATAAACGGAAAGACCGTCGTATAAAACCTCGCCTATTCCGCTCGTGTTTATAAAAATACCGTCGGCTTTCCCTGCGGGAACTACCTTGGTATCTCCAGTTACCACCATAACGCCGGTTTTATCCGCCTCTTGAGAAATTCCTTTTATAATTTTTATTAAATCCTCAGAAGAAAATCCTTCTTCTATTATCAGTCCAAGGCTTAAAAACAGCGGTTTTGCCCCCATGACCGAAAGGTCGTTAACCGTTCCCGCGACCGACAATTTTCCTATATCGCCGCCTTTAAAAAAAATAGGGCTCACGGTAAAACTGTCGGTAGTAAAAGCAATATTTTGCGGAGATTTTAAAACTGCGGCATCATCTAATAATTTTATTTTCTGCCCTGATGTATTTACCGCAAAGCCGCTATCGTTGTGCCGATTATGCAAACCATGCAAGTCGCCGCTTCCGCCGTTTCGCCCATAAAGTCCGTTAAATATAATACCGCCTATCAGCTCGGAAGTTTCTTTACCTCCTCCGCCGTGCGATAGCAATATCCTTTCGTATTTTTTTTTATTCATTTTAAGTTAAAAATTGCGGTATTTATAATAAGCGGCGCATGCGCCTTCAAAAGATACCATACAAGCTCCTACCGGATTTTCAGGATTGCAGGCTTTACCGAATAGCGGGCAGTCGTCCGGCTTGCATTTTCCTTTCAATATTTCCCCGCATTTGCATGCGGCGTTTTCTTTGCCTCTTTGACCCGATTCCGATTTTAACCTTAATTCTTTTAATTTATCCTTAAAAACATATTCGGCGTCGAAATTTTTAAACTCGTCCCTCAATTTTAATCCGCTTTTCGGAATATTGCCGAACCCTCTCCATTCGAATTCGTCCCTTATCGTAAAATATTTATCCACTAAAGTCTGCGCCTTTTTATTTCCGCCTTCTTTAACCGCCCTTTTATACGCGATTTCGACCGCCGGTCTGCCTTCGTTAATCTGCCTCGCTATTAAAAGCGCTCCGCTTAATATGTCGTAAGGTTCGAATCCCGCTATCACCGCCGCCTTTTTATATTTTAAAGGAATATCCGCATAAATGCCGCTTCCGGTCATAACGCTGACGTGCCCGGGACATATAAATCCGTCTATTAAATTGTCGCCTGAATCTAAGATAGCATTTATCGGAGGAGGCACAAGAACATGATTAACGTGAAACAAAACATTGTTTATCCGCCTCGCTATAACTTCTTCGAGAAGAGCCGCCGTCATGGGGGTCGTCGTTTCGAACCCTATCGCGAAAAAAACTATTTTTTTATCTTTATTGTTTTTATCCTCGGCGATTTTTATAATATCGAGAGGGGAATATATCATCCTTACGTCTTTCCCTTTTGCCCGCTCTTTTATCAGCGAACTATCCGTTCCGGGAACCCGCATCATATCGCCGTAAGCCGCAAGTATGACGCCGGGCGAGTCCGCAATTTCTATCGCCTCGTCTATTCTTTTAAGAGGCATAACGCAGACGGGGCACCCGGGTCCGTGTAAAAAATTTATTTTATCTTTAAGGAGGGTATTTAATCCGTATTTCATAATGGAATGGGTGTGTCCGCCGCATATTTCCATTATATTGACCGGTTTTTTAACTTCCGAGCCTATTATCGACGCCAGCCTGCTTATATCGTCTTTTCTTTTAAAATCGGAATATAATTCCATATTTATATTTATATTTTTATTCTACTCTGCCGTTTTTATTTCAATTTCCCTGAACAGGTTAAGGCTTTCCATAGCTTCTTTTTCGTCTATTTTTTGCATTGCGTAACCCACGTGTATAAGTAGATAATCGCCTATGCGGGCAGGCTCTTCCAAAAGCATCGTAGAAACAAGCCTTTTAGACCCCATAGTATCGACGATAACGGTATCGCCGTCTTTTATTTTTATAACTTTGGAAGGAATTGCAAGGCACATTTGTTTTTTTAACCTTTATTCATTGCATTTTTGATTTAATTTATTTTATTACTAACTTAAAATTATTTTTTTTAAACTATTATACCGGCAGAACCGTGCTTCCCCACGATTCGTTAATACTTTCAGCCGCCGCCAGATAAAATGCCAGAATGGCGGTAATAAGGCCGAAATATCCGCCGATGACGGTTATAATGGCCGCACCCGTCCAAAAGCCGACCGCAAGCAAATAAAAAGTCGCCGTAAGAAATAAAAAAATCAGCATAAGCGCCTTGTCTTTTTTTAAAGACGCAACCCACATAAACATGGTAAACAAACCCCACAAGAAAAGGTACCAGCCTGCAAAAGCTCCCGTTACGCCTTTTGAAAAGAATAAAACAAACAGGGCAAAACTCCACCAGAACGCTCCGTAACCGCAAAACGCGACCGTGCCGAAACTGTTGCCCCTCGGCATTTCCATAATACCGGCGGCAAACTGTGCCGTACCACCAAAAGCAAACGCGCATGCAAGAACCATGGGCATATTTGCGCCTCCAAACCACCCGACGTTAATCATACTAAGCAAAAACGTCGTAAGGGCAAATCCTGAAAGTCCCAGCGGAGCTGAGTTGGCTAATTTTGTTTCCATAAACCTACCTCCTCCTTTAATTAATTAAAAGTTAATGTGCAAAAACCCCCCTATATTTTATTTTTACGTTATATGCCGTAACCGACCCTAATCCCGCCCCAGTGCCTGCCGTCAATAAACATAGGAACGCCGACGTCGCTTATTACTTCTCCCGTGTCTCTCGGATAAGTCTGCACTATAAGATTTTCGGTATTTCTTGCTGCCGCAAGACCGACCGGGTCGTTAAATATCCTCATCGACCTGTTGCCTGCGATATCCTTTGCGTAATCGCCCGTGAGCGGCTTATCGTATATCGAATTATGCGCCGCCGCATAGCCGTTCTCGTCAATCAGCAAAAAATATTTGAAACTCGGGTCTATTCCAAAGTATTTATCTTCTATCGGCTGAATCCGTCTTTTTACAAAATCGGTAAACCTTGTTTTATATTTCTGGGGATTCGTATTTGCTACTGGATCATAATTTCTGT
>JAKASB010000067.1:6264-7639 GCA_021828255.1 bacterium
ATATGCGCTCCGACTTTAACTTTTTTCAGGATGTTTTCGGATTGCTCGGAAATTTTGCTTATTTCTATACTTTTAGAACTTAAACCGTTTAATTTTTCGGAAATATCCTTGACGGATTGCGACATATGTAAGACGGTCTGCGAAACTTCTTCTACGGAATTGGACTGCTGTTCGGTTGACGCGGTAATATTTATTATCATATCGTTAGCCTGCGATATTTTGCCCGCAAGCTCGGAAAAAGAATTGAGCATTTCTTCTACCGACCCGGTGTTTGTTTTTATTATTTCGATGATAGAATTATTTTTTTGAACTAATATATCGAAGTTGCCCGCGACTATGCTGGTAGTTTTTTCTATCTCCTTAGACTGCTTTTGGGTCTGTTCGGCAAGCTTTTTAACCTCATCGGCGACCACGGCAAAACCCCTTCCGTGTTCTCCCGCCCTTGCCGCCTCTATCGCCGCGTTAAGCGAAAGAAGATTCGTCTGGTCAGCTATTTCTCTTATAACCGTAATAATATTGGTAATTTTTTTTGTGCTTTCGTTGATTCTCTGAATAGAATCATACAAATCCGAAACATGTCCTGCATTGGTATCCATAAGCCCTACTATGCCGTCCACTTTCTCTCTTGATTTTGCGCTTAACTCAGCTATACTGCTGATTGTTCTCGTGTTTTCTTCTATGGTCGAAACCGTCCGCGACAATTCTTCGGACTGCTCGGAGCCTGCATTATTAAGCTCGCTTATCTGGCTCAGCAGCGTCCCGAACTCGACCGATACCTTTATGAGTTCGTTCTTGGTTTCCGTTATATCATGCACCACCGTTCCTATAGCTTCCATTAATGCCGAATTAGATTCCGAATAACGGCCGGCAGTTGACATACCCTTACCGCCGTCATTCAGGCAACCCGCTTTGTTTATGTCTTCGAAGTTTAAATTCCTGCTTCCCATCAGTTTGGCGCATGAATTTAACGAACCGACGAATATATTTATTTCTCCGGATATTTTATATAATTTATTTATAATTTCGTTAATGCCGTTTTTTTGTAAAGGCGTCTATTTTTCCGCGTTCGTTTAAAAAATTCCCTTTCTCGAGATTTTCTACGATGATTTGAAGTTTTTCAAAAGGTTTAATTAGAAAATAATATATAAAAATAGCGGAAATTATTATGCCGGCTATGATTAAAGCGACCGCCGCTTCTCTGGAAAAATAACGCGGAAAGATAAAAAAGGGTGCCGCAAATATAATTACCGTAAATAAATATACGGCGGCGAATTTTACCGCAATATCGTAAGAAACTTTCTTAAATGCCATGATTACTCCTCCTTCTAAAATAACGCAATTATTATGCCATTAATAAGGGTGAATGCGGCATTAC
>JAKASB010000068.1:0-4999 GCA_021828255.1 bacterium
TTTTAAAGTGCTGTAAAGAGGTTTTACGTCGTTTGATGAACTGTCTTCAAAATCTCTTTTAACGCCAAGCGAAATCAAAGAATTTACAAGTTCGTGGTAAAATTTCGCAACCTTGATTGTTCCGGTTTTTTTGCCGGCTTCCTCAAGCATTTTTATCTTATTCGTCGCTTTGCCCATCCCTCTTTCGACGATGGCGCCCGCATGACCGAACGAAACCCCTTCCGGCATCATCTCTTGAAAAACCCCCGCTACGAACACTGCCAACGGTTTAGTATATCCACCTTTAGCGATGAGTTCCGCAACATGTTCCTCATATGTGCCGCCCGGCTCTCCCATTATAACACACGCTTGAACATTTTTGTCCTTTTCGAGTTCAGGCAAAACATCGGCAAAAGTGGTACAGGCTATAACGTCGCCGCCGACCGACAGAGCCATATAAATGCCGAAACCCCTTCTTTTGAACATCTCCGAGGTAGTAACAGTAAGTCCGCCGCTTTTCGAAAGAACGACTATTGAGCCGTCTTTAAATGCAATGCTCGGATCCTTGCCTCCTATAGCCCCTATTCTTCCAACCGAAGGAACATAGCATCCCAAAGACGTCCCGCCGACGATAGCAACGCCCTTTTCTCTTGCAAGTTCATATATTATTATAGAATCCCTTATAGGAACATGTTCGGTAATTATATACATAAGCCTAATGCCGTTATCTATCAGCTCATAAACGGCATCTAGTACCGAGGTCGGTGGGACGTATATAAGACCGGTATTTACCGACTGTTTTAATTCTTTAACTTTTAAAGCGTCCCTTACGGTATCGAAAACTGGAACCGGGCATTCGTCTTTAAGAACAGTTCCGCCCTTTCCAGGAGTTACTCCGCATTTTACTATACCTGGGAATAACTTTTCGGATTCTATAACAACCTGGGAAGCTTCTCTTCCGGTAATGCCGATTACAATAACGCCCGTGCCGTCGTTTAAAAATTTAGTACCCCTCATATAAATGATCTCCGGTTAATTTTTTTGATAAACTATCTATATTAAATTTCTAGAGTTTAAAATATCGTAAAGTTTCCGGGGCGTTTCGGTAAGCGGAAGTTCTGAATCGTATATGACCCCCTCTATATTATTCCTTTTAAAGCACTCGTATAACATCTTTAAGCCTTTTTGATATTCCGGACCGCTTCTTCTGACCACCCAGACCAAACCTTCGGGAAACGTTCCGTCTTTTTTCATTTCTTCGATTGCCGACACCAAACCTTCGCCAAGAGTTACGTCTATTCTTGTATTGCTTGCCGTTCCGCCGCATACCAAAACCGCTTTTAATCCCGGCTTTGAAAGTATGATTTTTGAAATCTTATTCATCTTTTCCGCAGGCGGATTTCCACCTATGTCGGTGAGGTTTGCAGGTTTCATTCCAAGAGCGAAAACTGTTTCGGCAGTTATAGTCGAACCGCCTCCGCCGAACGTCATCATTCCTATATTTCCGTCTAATTCGACATAGGAACCGGCTTTTCCCCTGTGGTCATCCCTGTCTATTAGATGTGCCGCCGCCTCTCTTTTTGTAAGCGGTCTTCCCATAGCTCCTCTTGCGGTGTATATTTTTGAAGGAGCGATTCTTGCGTCATCGTCTATCATTGTTACGGCATCTATTGCAAGAATCTTTTGTTTATCAGGATTTGCTTTGTCTCCTGCAATAATTAACGGATTGACTTCTAAAAGCCTTGCTTCCGAATTCCAGAATCCCTTATACATATTTGCTATAACTTCGGATAACTGCCTTAACATGGGTTTATCTTTAAACCCAATTTCAATTAAGTGTTCCCTGACCTTATAAGGAAAAAGTCCTTCGAGCGGGTTTATTTCAAAATTAAATATTTTAGAAGGGTCCTGCGCCTCGATGTCTACACCGCCTTCGAGCGAAACTACGAATACCGGACGCCTCGGTTTTGAAGAATATGTAAAGCTGACGTAAAGTTCTTTGATTATAGACGCTTTTTCCTGAATGATTACACTTACCGGTTTTTCTCCGTAAACTTCTGCCTCCATTAAAGCCTGCACATATTCGTTAGCTTCATCTCCGGTTTTTGCAAACTTAACGGCGCCTGCTTTCCCTCTTTTGCCGACGAGCACCTGAGATTTTATGACGACTTCGCCGCACTGCTCTACAAAATCGGTTACATTTTGCCCCGGATGCTGGACGACTAAATATTTAGGAGTCGGCACACCGTATTTCTTAAATATGGTGTCGTATGTTTCGTATTCGTAAAGTTTCATAAATAATCCTCTTATATGTTTTACATATTTTCGGCAATTCTTTCTCCAAATTGCGAACATTTGACTTCCGTAGCTCCTTCCATCTGTCTTGCAAGGTCGTAAGTAACGTACTTTTGTTCTATAGTTTTGTTTATGCCCTTTTCAACAAGGTCTGCCGCTTCTTTCCAGCCCATATGTATTAACATCATAATTGCGGACAGGATTAAAGAACCAGGGTTTGCTTTATCCATATTGGCATATTTCGGAGCGGAACCGTGGGTAGCTTCAAAAACGGCGATAGTATCGGACATATTTGCTCCCGGAGCCATACCGAGACCGCCGACCTGTGCAGCTAAAGCATCCGACATATAGTCTCCGTTAAGATTTGGTAATGCCAGAACCGAATACTCATCAGGTCTAAGAAGTCCTTGCTGAAACATAGAATCCGCAATTCTGTCTTTAATAATAATTTTATCGGTATGACCGGTAACTTCGGTTTCCGCAATTAATTTATCGCTAAACTCATCCTTTGCTACTTCGTATCCCCAATCTTTAAAAGCGCCTTCCGTAAATTTCATTATATTGCCTTTATGAACAAGAGTAACACTCGACTTGCCGTTGTCTATGGCATACTGAATTGCTTTTTTTATAAGTCTTTTCGAGGCAAACGGCCCCATTGGTTTTATTCCAAGACCGGCATCCTCTCTTATCTTTTCTTTAATCTTCGGATCCATCGAAATTAAGAAATCTCTGAGTTTTCTGGCTTCCTCGCTTCCCGACCTGAATTCGATACCCGCGTAAATGTCTTCGGTATTTTCCCTGAATATTATCATATCGACTTTTTCCGGGTGTTTAACAGGCGAAGGTATTCCTTTGTAATACTTAACGGGTCTTACGCAAGCAAAAAGGTCAAGCACCTGCCTAATAGTAACGTTTAAAGACCTGAATCCGCCGCCTACAGGAGTGGTTAACGGTCCTTTAATACTGACAGAATATTCTTTTAATGCGGTTATAGTATCTTCGGGAAGATACTGTCCTGCCCCATATTTTTCAACTGCTTTTTCCCCTCCATAAACTTCGAACCAGTTAATTTTCCTTTTACCGTCATATGCCTTTTTAACTGCCGCATTAATAACAATATGCATTGCTCTCGTTAAATCTGCGCCTATTCCGTCGCCTTCGATAAAAGGAATGATCGGGTCGTTAGGAACTTCAAATTTATTGGGTCCTAAAACTTTGATTTTCGAACCTTCTTTCGGTTCGGCGAGTTTTTGATAAGATGCCATAGATATACTACCTCCTTATAATCTATTTAATCTATTTATTTAAGTTAAATTATTATATTAAATTAGAATAAAACTGAAATTAAGTAGATATAAATTATAATAAAACATTTTTTTAAAATCAAGCAAAAAATTAGTCTCGTTAAACAAAATCTTTAAATGAATTTAAAAAAGCTTTGAACAAAGAAGAACCTGAATTAAAAAGTAAACCACTGTTTTGAGCTAATATTTCCGAGTAATAACCGGCATGGTATCTGCCGTCCACATTTTTAATTTTCGTAGAAAAACCACAGAAAGGAACAGGCTCCGGCGTATGCTTTTTTAATTTAACTTGATTGTAATGATCAGGCAAAATCATCAGAGTATATTCATCGAATTTCTTAAGCCCCTCGAGAACTCCGCCGACTATGAAATTGTCGAAATCTTCTATAGCTTTAAGTTTTTTATCTATGCTCCCTTCGTGAGAGGCTTCATCCGTAGCTTCGACGTGGATATAGACAAAATCTTCAGAGTTTAAAGATTCCATTCCATATTCTACTTTGCCTTTGTAATTTGTATCTAAATATCCTGTAGCCCCCGGAACGTTTATAACTTTAAGGCCGGCATATTTGCCTATTCCTTTAACTAAATCTACCGCCGAAATAACCGAACCGCCTAAACCGTATGCTTCTTTAATCGTAGGCATAGAAGGCTTATATCCCTGTCCCCAAAGCCAGATAGAATTTGCCGGAAGTTTTCCGGCGGCAGCCCTTTTTTTGTTTACATCGTGATTTTCTAATATTTTTTCCGCCTTTTGCATTATTTCCAGTATTTCTCTCGATGAAACCGCCCCGTGTGGAAGATATTTGTCAATTTGCAGATCTGGTATATCATGTGGCGCAAAGGTTTGAAGACCATTAATATCGATGTCTTTGACAACTAAAAGATGCCTGTAGCTTACTCCTGGATAAAACTGAAATTTATCGCTGCCGAGTTCTTTTTGAAACGTTTCAATTATGCTTTTTGCTTCTTCGGTGGTAATATGACCGCCGGAATAGTCGTTCATATATTTTTTTCCGTCTTTTTGCAGTATATTGACAAGATTAAGTCTGAACGCGACGTCGTCTTTCCCAAGTTCGACGCCCATATTTACCGCCTCTAGAGGAGACCTGCCTGTATAATAGTCTAAAGGGTCGTATCCTAGTATCGACATAGAGCCTATATCGCTCCCGGGAAGACATCCGTCGGGAATGGCTTTCATCAAACCGATAACTCCCCTTGCCGCAACGGAATCCATATTCGGCGTTTTTGCATATTCCAAAGGCGTTTTTCCGCCGAGTTCAGGCAGAGGCAAATCCGCCATACCGTCTGGACATAAAATAACGTATTTGTGTCTGTTCATTTTTTAATTAAATTAAACCTCCCGATTATATTATTATATTTATAAATATATTTATGTATATCGATTAATTATCGATGTATCA
>JAKASB010000068.1:5099-7594 GCA_021828255.1 bacterium
GTATCAATTAATCCGGCTATAAGGTGTATATAGTGCATAGTGCATGCATGCAGGGTTACTTAAGTCCCATAACCTTTAGAACCGAATTTTTATTGCATGGCACGACAACGGGTTCTTTCGAGACTTTTATTGCATTGCCAGGGTCTTTTAGCCCGTGACCGGTCAAAGTTAAAACGCATACGGCGCCCTTTTTAAAAAATCCTCGTCCGTTTAATTTTATTAATCCCGCAAGGCTTATTGCCGAGGCGGGTTCGCAGAATATACCTTCATTCGAAGCAAGCAAAGCATACGCCTTTAATATGTCTTCATCGCTCACGGATTCAATTAATCCGCCAGATTCGTCTCTTGCCGCAACGGCTTTCTGCCAGCTTGCCGGATTGCCTATCCTTATTGCCGTTGCAACCGTATGCGGTTCTTTAACTATATGGTTTAATACTATAGGGGCGGCGCCTTTCGCCTGAAAACCTAGCATTTTAGGAAGTTTTTTGATTTTGCCTGCATCGTAATATTCCCTGTAGCCTTTCCAGTAAGCCGTTATATTTCCGGCATTTCCAACGGGAAGAATATGATAATCCGGCGCAGCGCCAAGTTCATCGGCTATTTCGAAGCTTGCCGTCTTCTGCCCTTCCAACCTGAACGGATTTACCGAATTAACAAGAGTAACGTCATAATCCTTTGCAATTTCCCGGGTAATTACTAAAGCCTCGTCAAAGTTTCCCTGAATCTGCATTACGACTGCGCCGTGAACAAGAGCCTGCGAAAGCTTGCCGGTCGCAATTTTTCCTTCGGGAATCAGAACGAACGATTTTATTCCGGCTCTTGCCGCGTAAGCGGAGGCAGACGCGGAAGTGTTTCCGGTGGAAGCGCATATTACGGCTTTTGAGCCTTCCGATACGGCTTTCGACACGGCCATAGTCATACCCCTGTCCTTGAAGGAACCCGTCGGATTCAAACCTTCGTATTTGAAATATATTTCGATAACCGGATTTATAATTTTGCCTAAATTGCAGGCTTTTATCAAAGGAGTGTTTCCTTCGAGAATAGTAATTATATGCCTGTCGTCTATTTCGGGTAAAAACTCGCGATACCTTTTGATTACGCCTTCATATTTGTTAATTACCAAACCGCCCTCCCCCGGCATTTTATAACTTTATATTTAAAATATTAATTATTTTATTAATTATTTTTAACTTATATTGTCTTCTATCCTTAAAACCATCGTCTTTGCCGAAATAACATCCAGCTTGTCGCATAATTCTATGCTTTTAAAAAGTTCCTCTTCGTTAGCTTCATGCGTCGTAATAACTATTGGAACCGAGCCTTCGACTTTTCTGCCTTTTTGAATCATAGAACTTATGCTTATTGAATTTTCGCCTAAAATTCCAGATATTTTGGAAAGAACCCCCGGCCTGTCCATAGCGGAAAACCTTAGATAATATCTCGAAATAATATCTTTTTTACTTTTAATATTAAGTTTATTCTTTATTTTAGAAATAATAAAATCATGGTGGTTATCGCCGTTTATCAATCTTGAAACTATTTCCATTAAATCTCCCATTACGGCGCTTGCCGTGGGATTTCCGCCTGCGCCGTAACCGGTAAGGCTAAGAGGTCCGGCAAATTTCGTATTTACTAAAAACGCGTTAAATACACCGTCTATCTTGGACAAAAGACTGGAAGAAGGTATTAAAGTAGGATGCACCCTTATTTCTATTTTAGAATCTTCGTTTTTAAGAATTCCAAGCAGTTTTACGGTGTATCCAAGCTCTTTAGCAAAACTTATGTCCAGCTGGGTTATATCTTCGATACCTTCTATAATAACGTCCTTCATCGACAAACTTGTAGAAAAAGCAAGCCTTCCCAAAACCGCAAGCTTATGGGCGCTGTCGGTGCCGTTTATATCGAGCGAGGGGTCGGCTTCTGCGTAGCCCTTTTCCTGAGCCCTTTTTAAAACATCCTCAAATTTTCCGCCTTCTTTAGCCATTTTTGAGAGTATAAAATTAGAGGTTCCGTTAATTATAGAATAAACCGATTTGATTTTATCGCCTGCAAGTCCGTTTTTTATTGCCCGCAATATCGGAATTCCCCCGCCTACGGCGGCTTCAAACCCTATATGCGCTTTATTGTTGATGCATTTCTTAAATATCTCTTCGCCGTGTTCCGCAAGAAGAGCCTTGTTTGCGGTAATAATACTTTTCCCTCCGGATATAGCCTGAAGGATAAAATCCTTTGCGGGATGAATCCCCCCTATAAGCTCGACTACAATATCAATTTCTTTGTCTTCGAGTATATCAGCCGCATTTTTAACTAATAGCTTCTTTATGTTTTCTGGAACGGGATGACTGTTTCCGCGGGTAAATATCTTTTTAATATTTACCGGAACCGAAAAAATAGAATCCAGCTCGATTTTTTGTTCCGAAAATATGTGGTAAAAACTCGAAGCGACCGTCCCGAAACCCAGAAGCCCGATATTAATCTCTTTTTTCATATATGTT
>JAKASB010000069.1 GCA_021828255.1 bacterium
TATAATATACATTAAAACAGAATTATATAATCTTTTAACTTATATCCCAGGCATGCCAACGCCGAGGCTGAACTGTATTCTTGTCGAATTATTTCCGTTTATAGGCGTTCCGAGTATTTTACCGTAAGTAACTGTAATTGGTCCAAACGGAGAATACCAGTTAAAACCTATTCCTGCCGCCTGAACAAGGTTTATTGGAAATATAGATTCGCTCTGCAGCCATGCGTTACCGGCATTCCACCATAAAAATCCGTAGAATTTCATTTTTTTAAGTATAGGTATAAAATATTTTGCCTGAACGGTAAACATTTTTGTTCCGCCTATTAGATTACCGTTTTCCGAAGGGCCGACGGAATCATACATAAATCCCAAAAGCGGATAGTTATTCATTATGCCCCCTACAAAAAACCTCTGATAAATTTGCAAAGGATGGGAGGAATTTGTTGTAGTTACATAACCTAACTGGGCGCCCTGCATAAAAGAAGTTCCCCACCACAACGGAATGTAATGATTTGCCCTAGCTACGTATTTAACGAAATCGTCGTTTCCGCCGATTGGAGAACCGGCATAACTGATTCTAAAACTGTCCATATCACCCGCTGTAGGAACCATAGGATTATTCAGGGTATCATAAACCGTCGTTAAAGACACTTCGCTGGTTATGACTTTACCCTGCGGCAGTATATTTGTAAGTCCGGGTATTATTACCGAAGTATCCTGCTCTATAAGATACCTTAAATATTCGGTCAATATATTTCCGTATAAAGGATAGCCGAAAGTTACGGAACCGCCCACGGAACGATAAGCAAACTCGTAATATAAGGAATTAAAAGTATCGTATAAGGACAAGCTAAACGATACCGGTCTTGCAAAAATATAAGTAAGATACGGCTGTAAAATATTAAAACTATACGACTGATAAGGACCGCCCACCTGAGCGTTTAAAGAGGCGGAAATTCCGGTTCCGAAAAGGTTGGACTCGGAAATAGACGTTATAGCCATAAAAGCCGTAGCCGAACTGTAGCCGCCGCCTATGGTAAATTTACCGGTGCTCTGTTCTTTAACATGTATTTTTACATTTAATATGTTACTCCCGGAAACTTTTTCCGTAGTTATCGTAACATGTTTAAAATACATTAAGTTTTTTAAGTTCTGCCTCGATATTTTTATGAGTTTAGGATTATATTTCTCGCCCGGGTAAATAACAAGCGCCCTCAATATAACATAGCTGTATGTAATATCGTTTCCGGTAATAGTAATTTTTCCGAACTTTGCAATTTTACCTTTGTAGACAATGAGGGATACTCTAACGGAGCTGGATTTGCGTTTAATTTTAATTGACGGCTCGACGTTTGCAAATGCATAACCTTCATTCGTAAAATATTTTGTTATACTTAAAATTTCTTTTTCTATATTTTTTCTATTGAAGATAGCGCCTACTTTGGTTATTATAAGTTTATGCGTTTCTTTATATTCTTTCGAATCGGTTTTTGTTCCTTTTATGATGAGATTTACTCTGGAAATTCTATATTGAGCGCCCTGAACTAATCTTATTATTATAGTCACATATTTTTTATTTTTAGAAAATATAAAATCCGGTTTCTTAACGCTTACGTCTATATATCCGTGATTATAATAAAAACTTAATAATTTAATAATCTGAGAGTTTAGTTTTGCTTTTTTAAACTTTCCTGCTCCGGTTATCCATGTCAGGATATTTACCGTTTTAATACCCATAACCGATTCAAGTTTTCCCGAAGGGAAAGAGCTATTTCCTCTAAATTCTACTTTTCTGACCATTATGGGGGAATTTTCGCTTATAATAAAATGTATACCCACATAATTTCCAGGAAAAGACTTCTTTTTTACTTTTATCTTCGCATTATAATAGCCCTCGACCGAATATATAAATTTTAATATTTTAACCGCCTTATCTATTCCATAAGAGCTATAAGGCTTGTTGACTTTAAGATTGATAACTTTTTTAATTTTTTTAACCGAAACAGAACCATTTCCGGTATATTTAATCGATTTAATCAAAGGTCTTTCCGAAACTATAAAGGTAACTATAAGAAGTTGATTATTATAGGGAGAAACGTTGACCAAGATATTCTTAAAATATCCCGTTTTATAAAGTTCCTTTACGCTTTCGTTAATTTTCGAAATTGAATAACGGCCGCCTTTTTTTATTTTAATGCGGTCCATTATAAAACCTGCGCCGACTCTAATATTGCCTTTAACTCTGACGGCATATATAGTTTTATTGAAAGTGTGGTTTTGCTTGACGGCGGTTTTTTTTCTAATGTTTCCATATATGAAACCGGCAACTTTATAAGACAATAAATCTGCGTCTTTGTTTAGATCTACAGTGCCGCTCCCTGAATAATTAAGGGTTTTAGATTTATATACATCGGCAATGTCTATAATCATTGCATGGACGGTAAAGCTCGAACCGAGCCTAGAAATACTGCCGGTAATTATATAATTAGAATGATAGGTTGAGCTAAGTTTTTTTATTCGGACAAGGTTTATTTTCTTATTAAAATTGAAATACGGAGGTTTTTGAAGCAAAGTATATGCAAAAACAAAATACGGTTTTCCGGAATTCAGATAGTTTTTAAAAGTATCCGTAAATGAATATTTTATGGCAATAAAAGAAGGAGAACCTTTTTGATGGAAAAATCCGGTATAAACGTTTCTGTTGTTTAAAGCGGCATAAACATTAGCCGCGTTCAAGACTAAAATAATAAAAATAAATACGCTAAAAAAAATAGATTTCAAAAATTTCATTTTAATAAACTATCAAATATTAAGCCTTATGTCAATTTATATGTTCGATTATTCCGGCGGTAATTTTAATTTTATGGTCCATCATATTTGAAAATTCCTTATCGTGAGTAACCACAACTAAAGTTTTACCATATTTTTTATTAAGGTCTATAATTATGTTATGCAGTCTTTCCGCATGCCGGGGGTCTAAATTCCCCGTAGGCTCATCCATTAATATAACCTCCGGCGAACAGACTAACGCTCTTGCAATAGCCGCCCTTTGCTGTTCTCCGCCGGAAAGCATATAAGGCTTAAAATTAAGCCTGCTCTCTAATCCCATTTCGCATAGATAATCCCTTGCTATTTTTAATGCTTTCTCTTTTGGGTCTTTCTTTATAAATAGAGGCATAGCCACGTTTTCCAAACAACTGAATTCGTTTAAAAGATAATGAAATTGAAAAACAAAGCCGATGTTTTTATTTCTGAACCGTGCAAGATTAGCATCGGAAAAACTATATACATTAGAATCTCCGAAATACCCGACCTCTCCGGAATCAGGTTTAAGAAGCGTCCCCATTATATGAAGGAGGGTGCTTTTCCCTGTACCGGACTCGCCTGTTACGGCAAAAGTATCACCTTTTTTTATTTTCAGATCGGCTTCATTTAAAACATTAACCGTTTCGTCTCCGGTTGTAAATGTTTTACTGACTTTTTTTAACGAAATGGCAAAATCGTAATTATTACCCGCCATATTATTATTCATGTCTTACGCCTTCCGCAGGGTCGATTTTGCCGGCTTTATAAGACGGGTAAAGCGTGGCTATAAAACTCAAAAAAAGAGCCGACAACCCTATTACAATAAACTCGCCGGCAGTCATTCTTACGGGCAAAGTAGTTATATAATAAACCGAAGACGGGAGACTTATTATATGATATGTTTTTTCTAAATAACCTATTAAAAAACCGGATAAAAGCCCCAGAGAAGTACCTATTACGCCGATTATAAAGCCCTGCGCTATAAAAATAATCATTATATCTTTAGAACTTGCGCCGATAGATTTTAATATAGCTACGTCTTTCCTCTTTTCCATAACCACCATTATAAGGGTCGAAATAATATTAAACGCCGCCACAAGTACGATAAGCGATAAAATTACGAACATCGTAAGTTTTTCTAATTTTATCGCAGAAAATAAATTTTTGTTAAGTTCTTCCCAGCTTAAAGCATAATAAGACGAAGAAACTTTATTTCCGTTTAGCGTATCGGCTATCTTCCTTGCAAAACTGTTTGCGGCGCTCAGATTGTCGAGCCTGACCTCAAAACCGGTAACTAAACTTTCGGATAAACCCAGAAATGCCTGCGCATTTTTAAGGGAAATAAAGGAAAACGTCGAGTCGTAATTATACATTCCGGTGTTTATAATACCGCAAACGATAAACCTTTCCGTTTTTGGCATAACCCCAAATGGAGTAATCTGCCCCTCAGGAGAAATTATAGTTACTCTGTCGCCCACGGAAACCCCGAGATTTTGAGCTAAAACCTTTCCTAAAACGATTTCGTTTTTCTTTTTATTATTAAGTCCAGATAAATTTCCCTTTATAAGATATTTCTTTAGGTCGGTAACATTTTCCTCCGTTTTTATATCTATTCCCCTTAAGACGCTCCCTGTCGAAGTAGATGCGGAAGATATCATTATATCGGTATATATAAAGGGTGAAACATTTTTTACGCCTTTGACGGATAATATTTTTTTAACGGCTTTTTTATAATGATTAACAAAACCGTTATAATTTAACACTATAACTTGGGATTCTATTCCTATCACTCTTTTTTCTAAAGTGTGGTCGAAACCGCTCATAACGGATATAACAACTATTAAAGCCATCACGCCTATCATTATTCCCATTATGGATATAAAACTCAATAACGATATAAACGAGTTATTTTTCGGCTTTAAATAATGAAGGGCTATTTTAGTATGAAAATTCATATTCCGATATTTTATCTACTTCAAAGGTTTAAGCAAAGGAAATAATATGACGTCTCTAATAGAATGGGAATTCGTCAGAAGCATTACTAACCTGTCTATGCCTATCCCGCATCCTGCGGTGGGAGGAAGCCCTTGTTTCAGAGCTTCGATGTAATCGTCGTCCATCTCTATGGGCAATCCTTCTTTTACTTTTGCCTCAACCTGTGATTTAAAACGTTCTTCCTGATCCAGGGGGTCGTTAAGTTCCGAAAATGCATTGCCTATTTCTCTGCCCGCTATAAATAATTCAAACCTGTCCGCAACCGACCGGTCAAGGTCGTTCCTTCTTGCAAGAGGAGAACTTTCCACCGGATAATCGGTCACGAAGGTCGGGTCTATAAGTTTGGATTCGACGGTTTCGTCAAATAAAAGGGTCAACAATTCTCCGAAGCTGTCAGTCCTGCTTATGCCCGCGGTATTCCTCGCTTTTAGAATATCGTACACCTTATCTGCGGAATTGATTTCATTGGGCTTAAAGCCCCCTATCATACATAAGCTGTCCTTTAATTTTATTCTCTTAAAGGGCGGTTTAAAATTCAATTTTTCGGAACCATATTCTATTTCAAAAGAACCGCAAATGCGGTTTGCTAACTCCGAGAGCATTTCTTCGACAAAATCCATTAAATATTCGTATGTAGAATATGCCGTATAAAATTCAAGCATAGTAAATTCGGGATTATGTTTTACGGATATCCCCTCGTTTCTAAAATTTCTTCCAATTTCATAAACTCTGTCAAACCCGCCTACTACCAATCTTTTTAAATATAATTCCGGAGCGATCCTCATATAAAGTTCTAAATTAAGGGCGTTATGGTGCGTCTTAAAAGGCCTTGCCGTTGCGCCTCCGGGATTAGCCTGCATAACCGGAGTTTCTACCTCTAAGAAATTGTAGGAATTTAAAAAAGAGCGTATAAAATTTATGACTTCGGCTCTTTTTCTAAAAATTTCCCTGACCTCTCCGTTAGCTATTAAATCTACGTATCTTTTTCGGAAACGGGCTTCTATATCTTTAAGCCCATGCCATTTCTCGGGTAAAGGCAGGATGGATTTTGTCAAAATTTCTATATGTTCTATCTTTATAGTTAATTCGTCTGTTTTGGTTCTAAAAAGATGCCCTTTTACCGCGCAAATATCTCCGATATCTATATATTCGCTAAAGAGTTCGAAATCTTTTTCTTTAACCGCATCTTTTTGAATATAGCACTGGAGCTCGCCGAAACCATCTCTGAGCCTGAAAAAAGATGCTTTGCCGAAACTTCTTATAATAATAATTCTGCCTGCGGTTTCTACTGCAATTATATTGCTCTCAAAAAATTCTTTATCGTTGGAACCGTATTGTAAGGTAATATCCTTTATATTTTCTTTTTTTTTAAAATCGTTTGAAAAAGGATTAATTCCGTTTTCTTTTAATTTTTTTAATTTATCCAAACGGTTCTTTTCTATGATGTTTAATTCCTGCTCCAAGATTTTCCCTCCTTATTCTTTAGCTCTAACGCCCAGCAAATATGCGCTGATAAACTCGTCTATATCGCCGTCGAAAACACTCCTGTCGTCGTAAATAGTGACGCCTGTTCTGTGGTCTTTGATAACGCGGTTGGGGTTAAGCGTATAAGACCTTATCTGCGAACCCCATGATATCTCTTTTTTAGTCTTATTAATTTTATCCTCTTCCTCTTCTTTTTTCTTTTTATAATAATCATATAATCTTGCTCTTAAAAGTTTATAAGCTAAATCCTTATTTTTATGCTGAGACCTTTCGTTTTGACAGGCAACGACGATTCCGGTGGGAATATGAGTTAACCGGACGGCTGAATCGGTCGTGTTTACATGCTGTCCGCCGGCCCCGCTCGAACGGTAAGTGTCCGTCTTTACGTCCTTTTCGTCTATAACTATGTCGATAGAATCGTCAATTTCGGGATAAACAAAAACAGAGGCAAAAGAAGTATGCCTTCTTTTATTTGCATCGAAAGGTGAAATTCTTACGAGCCTGTGAACCCCGCTTTCCGCTTTAAGATAACCGTATGCATATTTTCCGTACACTACAAACGTAACACTTTTGATGCCTGCCTCTTCACCGGCGTTAAATTCCATTATTACGGTTTTAAATTTCTTTCTCTCCGCCCATCTTAAATACATCCTTAAGAGCATATTTGCAAAATCCATAGATTCCGTTCCGCCGGAACCGGCATGAATTTCCACGATAGCATTGAGTTTATCGTCTTTTCCGGAAAGCGTCATATCCATTTCTAAACTTAGAACGGCTTTTTCTAAAGACTTAACACTTTCAGAAATATCCGCTAACATCTTTTCGTCGTTTTCCTCTAAAGAAATATCATACAAATCCTTAATGTTTTTAAACTCTTCATATACGCCGTAAAATGGTTTCAAGCGATTTTCCAAACCTGATTTTTCTATGAGTATATCCTTTGAAAAAGAGATATCTTTATAAAAATCTTCTTTTGAGGAAATTTCATCTATTTCTTTAAGCCTTGCTTCTAATTTAGAAACTTCAAAGCATCCTCCGTATTTTTCCGAGCTTGTCTTCAAGCTCTTTTAAGGTTCTATCTAAAAGACTGATATTTAAAACCGAATCTGCCGGCGAAATGGACATTAAAAACCTCCTGTTCCTGTATTCATTAAACCTTTTTTCTAAAAATATTGCGCAACGGAAGATACATTATAGACAGTATAAAAAAGGCATTAATTATATAAGAAAATATATTACCATATAATGCAAAAAATGTCTTTCTATTAATTAATTT
>JAKASB010000070.1 GCA_021828255.1 bacterium
TCAGCTGCCTTCCCTGTGCCTGAACACGTCAAGAAGAGTGGAATAACCATAAGTGGTTTTTATAGGGAACGCAACTGAGATAAAGACCGTAAACGCAGAAATTATAAGACCGGATATTAACAGGTAAACGTTTTTATATTCGATAAATATAAGGGCAGATATTATTCCTATAAAACCGCCTATAACCGAAACAATAAGTCTTTTTATGATGTGGATTAAAAAATTTTCGAGTCCGGAAATATTCGTAGGATGAATTTTTACTCTAAAATCTTCCGAATATGCCACATGCATCAATCTTTTAGTATCATGAACAAATTCTTTTATCTGGCTAAATCCGTTTTTAATAAAATTTACTAAAGAAAAGCCTTTTCCTAATTCCGTATGTTTTATATATTTTTTTGCAACGGGAATGACATCTTTAACAAGATTGTAAGACGGATTATATGCGGTGCCTATGCCTTCGAGAACCGCCGCTGTTTTAAATATATATACGAGGTTTTGGGGAAGTTCGAAAGGGAAAGCGTAAAAACTTTTCATAATTTCGGTCACTATCTCTTGAATTTTCTTGTTTGAAATATCTTTTTGACTGAGAACATTATATAATTTCGCCGCCATATTTTCTAAGAGCTGTCTGGAAACTTCTTTGTTGATTATGCCAAGAGCATAATAAGCGTCTATTATCCCAGAAATATCCTCTTTTATGCCTGCAAGAACGGCCTTAACAAGATTCTGTTTCGTGACTTCGGATATATGAATGACAAGACCGAAGTCAAGCATTATAATTTTACCTTCGGCGTTCACCAAAATATTTCCGGGATGAGGATCGGCATGAACAACTCCGGTAATTAAAGATTGATATAGATAAAATTCTATAAGTTTATCTATAATTTTTTTAGGTTGAAGTCCCATTTCCTTTAATTTTTTAAAATTTGTAATCTTAACCCCTTTATAAAAATCCATAACTAAAATATTTTTTGAAGTTAGTTCTGAATAGGTTTTAGGAACTATAATAAAATCGAGTTCTTTTGCAATTTTTCTGAATTCTTTTATATTTTTAGTTTCATGAATTAAATCCATTTCTTCGTATATGGTAATATTAAATTCCCTTAAAACTACGGATATAGACTGCAGAGATTTATTTTGAGGAAAGAAAATTTTTAATAGATTTAAAACGCTTCTTAATGTTTTTATATCAATGCCGACGTTTTTTTCGATATCCGGCCTTATAACTTTAATTATTACATCTTTCCCTTTATAGGCAGCCCTGTAAACCTGGGCTACGGAGGCGGCGGCTAACGGTTCTTCATTAAATTCTTCGAAAATATCGTTTATACTTTTACCGAAATCTTTTTCAATAATAGGCTTAATTTTAGAAAATGAAACAGGGGGGACTTCATCCTGCAATGTGGAAAGGGCATTTAAATAAGCCGTGGGAAGGAAATCGGCTCTCGTAGAAATAACCTGCGCTAGTTTTATAAACGTAGGTCCAAGTGCGGCGATTATACTGGTCAGCCATTTTGCGGACTTTATATGATGGTTCTCGCTTAAAGTCCGCCTCCCGCCGAAAATCACAAATCTTTTTTGAGTAAGAAGTATAAATAAAATAAAAGGCAGAGCTTTAAAAAAGATATAGAGATTTCTTTTTATCAATAGTAATTGCCCGTAGAAATTATAGTTACGGTATTCGTGCCGGAATTAACGACGAAACAGTAATGACCGTCCGGGGAAATTCTAACCGCCGATGGATAGTTGCCGACTTTAATTGTTTTGACTACTTCGTCTTTTGCTACATCGATTACACTTAACGTAGATCCTTGAGTATTTATAACATAAAGATATCTTCCATCAGGAGTAATCGCCTCTGCCGTGGGACCTTTGCCCGTATAAACCGTAGCCACTTTCCCGAAAGGCTGAGGCACGTAATTTGAAGGCGGAACGTAAGCCGGATGATAAGTATAAGGCGATACCTGAGGAACGGCGGCAGGGGTCTGAACTTGAGCCGGAGAAGTAACGGCGGTTGCCGGCGTTCCGACTACGACCGGAGAAACCGGCGCAATACCGGCATATGTGGCGCTAGTCCTTTTAATCCTCACGAAAGCGGCGCTCGATGCCGAAGTTACCGTTATAAGGGCAACGCTTCCGTCGGGAGAAACGGCGACGTTTATTGGACCGGTAGGTAAATTGATCGTCTTTATATGGTTAAAATGTACGGCATTATAAATAGACAATGCCATATTTTGATAATTTACCACAAAAAGCATCATTCCGTCTGGAGTTAAACCTAATGAAGACGGGTCGGATAAAGTCTTAAATTTTCTAACGAGAGCAAAATTTTTCTCATTGTAAACATATATTTTGTTTTCTTTACCGGAAGATACGTAAATGTAATGAACCGGCGAAGAATCAGGGGAAAATGCAACCGAGGTCGGATTCTTACCCGTATGTATATTTCTTATAACGGACATAGTAGATACGTTAATTATAGAAATAGACGACCCTCCGGCATTTGTTACGATAATAATTTTCCCGTCTGGAGATATGGCAATCCCCTGCGGTTTTTTCCCAACGCTGATTCTTTTAATCACGGCATTTTGCAGCGTATTAATTACATCGACCTCGTTGTTATGAATATTGGTAACGAAAGCATATCTTGAATCAGGGGTAAAAACCACGTTTACCGGACTGCCCCCAGTCTTTATATTGAGAGCCTTGGTAAGAGTGGACATATTTAAAAGGCTGATGTTGCCGGAAGCGGTATTGCATACGTAAGCAAAAGTTAAAGAAGGCGCTATAGCTACCCCGGTTGGATGTAACCCGACCTTAATGGACGCCACCGTGCCTTTAGTGGCCATACTTACGACCGAAACCGTATTGTTATCGGAATTAGAAACAAGAGCATAATTGCCGTTAGGCGAAAAAGCTACACCGAACGGAAAACTGCCCACAGGGATGTTCCTCGTAAGCCTTGGGATAAGCAATGCGTATGCGGAACCAGCATAATATCCTGAGAAAACCGGAAATAGACCTGAAATAAAGAAAAATAAAATGAAAAATACAAAGGAAATCCGAAATGCGCTGCGGCTAAGATTTGTAAAAAGTCTCGACTTTGACATAAATACACCCGTTTATTTAAATGTTTAAATTATTTTATTTAATTATTTTATTTTTTGATCAATTCTTTAAATTCATCTTCATTGATTATATTGAGTTTAAGTTTGACGACTTTACCATATTTAGAGCCGGGCTCGCCTCCTGCGACGACATAATCTAATTTCTTTTTAACGGTTTTTTCTATAATACCGCCCATTTCTCTTACGATATTTTCCGCCTCGTCTCTGGTAAAGTCTTTAAGTCCTCCCGTAAAAATAAAACTTTTACCGGCTATTTTGCTGTTTTCGGCAGATATAGAAACATTTATAATATATGGAGAAACCCCTGCTTTAAAAAGCCTTTCTATAACGGCAAGATTTGAATTAAGTCTGAAAAAATTGAAAATTGATTTTCCTATTTCTTCCCCGATGCCGAACTTAGAAGAAAGTTCTTCTATTCCGGCGCTTTTAATACCGTTTACATCTCCGAAATATTTTACGAGCAGATCCGCGATATGCTCTCCGACGTGTCTTATTCCAAGTGCATAAATAAATCTATCATATGATATATTTTTAGATTTTTCAATAGAATTAAAAAGATTCTCCTCGGATTTCTCTCCGAAACCTTCTAAACTGCTTAAATCGCCCTGCTTTAAATAATAAATATCCGCAACGTTTTTTATTAAACCGTTCTCTACTAACTTACCTACTATTTTTTCCCCGAGCCCTTCGATATCCATAGCCCTCTTGGATGCAAAATGAACTATTGCCCCTTTTATCTGGCATGGGCAGGAAAGTTCGTTCATACATCTGTGGGCAGCGCCGTCTATTACTACCGGAGAACCACAGCATGGACAAAAATCCGGCAGTTTAAAAGCTCCGGCTTTTTTTCCTTTGAAAACTACTTTGACGACTTCGGGAATAACGTCTCCCGACCTTTCTACTAAAACTCTGTCTCCTATATTTATATTTTTTTTGGAGGTCTCGTCCTGATTATGAAGTGTTGCCCTTTTAACAATGACCCCGCCTATATTTACCGGGTTTAGAATTGCAACGGGCGTCAATATCCCGGTCCTGCCGACTGAAACTTCTATGCCGGTTATACCTGTTACTTCCTGTTTCGCCGAAAACTTATAGGCGGTCGCCCATCTTGGACTTTTGGATATTTCACCGAGCCTTTCCTGAAGTTTCAGGTCGTTTACTTTTATAACGATGCCGTCAATTTCAAACGGCAGGGATTCTCTTTTTTTTTCTATATCGTCAAAAAAATCTATTGCATCGGATATGCCTTTAACAACCTTAATATTTTTATTTATATTTATTCCGGCAGTTCTTAAAAAACTCATTATTTCAAACTGCGTTTCAAACTTGATTTCTTTTGAGTAATCCCCGACCCCATATGCAAACATTATAAGATTTCGTCTCGAGGTAATTTCGGGATCAAGCTGCCTTATACTGCCGGATGCGGCATTTCTGGGATTCGCAAAGAGGCTTAAACCTTCTTCAAGCCTTTCTTCGTTAAGCCTCTTAAAACCCTTTTTATCCATTAAAACCTCGCCGCGCACTTCTATATAGCTTATATTTTTTTGATAACTTATATCTTTTTGCAGTTTTAACGGTATGGTATTTATTGTCCTTAAATTTGCAGTTACTTCTTCTCCCGTTACGCCGTCGCCTCTTGTCGAGCCTTGAACAAAAATGCCGTTTTTATATACAAGTTCTATTGCAAGCCCATCGAACTTAAACTCGCACTCGTAATCAATTTCCTCTCTAATATCGTATCCCAGAAATCTTTTAATCTTTCCGTCAAACTCTGTCACTTCATCTTTTGAATAGGCATTATCAAGAGACAACATAGGAATATTGTGCTTAACCTGTCCGAATTTTTCGCTTACGGCTCCGCCGACTCTTTTAGAAGGAGAATCCTCTCTGATATATTCGGGATACGCATTTTCGAGCACTGCCAGTTCCTTGACCAATTTATCGAACTCAAAATCGGAAATAACGGGATCCTCCAGCATATAATAGCGGTAATTATGGTAATTTACAGCATCGGTCAGTTCGTCTATTCTATTTTTTGCGTTTTTAGCGGCTGAATCTTCTTTCATAGCAATCTATTTTTATTATATTTATTATTATAAAGCAAATTATAAACATAATAATTTGCAAGAACTCTTTTTACATAGTTTCTTGTCTGATTAAACGGAATAAGCTCAATAAACAGAAGCATTTTATAGTTCTTTAAAAGATAATTCTTCCAGTATGAGACGGCTCCTGGACCGGCATTATAAGATGCAATTGCAAGATATTTCCTATTATCGAATTGATTCAGCAATGTTTTTAAATAATACGAGCCAAAACCAATATTTATATTTTTTCTGTAAAGCATAGAAGGGTTAAAATCATAGTATCCGAACTGTCTTGCGATATAATAGCCGGTTGACGGTATTATCTGCATAAGCCCTATCGCGCTCGCGCTTGAATAACACATGGGGTTATAAAGACTTTCCTGCCTCATTACCCCATATATTAAATTTACCGGAATACCATAATGATATGCAGACTTTCTGACATAGGCATAATAAGGGCGCGGATAAAGTATTTTTAAAAACCGCCTGTTTAAAAGCAAAGACTTATATTTATAATTATAAATTAAATTTGAGGTTAAATTTATTGCGGCTTCGTAATCTCTGTTTTTATAAAGCATATATGCGAAAAAGGCGTCAACCCTTTTATTATGCATAAGAGCATAAAACCTTTCCATTTCGGTATTTGAAAGAGAATATAATTTTAAATTTAAAAAAGCCTTTAATCTTTTGAAGGTTAAATTTAAAGGCGGGTTAGTTTCCAACGTTTTTTTAAATACCGGCATATATTTAGAACCGGCAGCGTCACCGTCCCTGCCCGAAAAATTATGCATGTAGCCGGCATTTTGGCTTTTTGCATATATTCCTCTTATGCCGTCTATTTCATTTATCATAATACCGGACATTATACCGTAATAAGAATATCTAAGAAGTCTTGAACCCTTTATTATATTAAAATAAAAAGAGGCTCTGCTTTTATATCCGAGTTTTTTCAGCATAACCCCGTACCAGAAAAGAAATTTTGCGTTATCCGCATTCACTTTGTCGTCTATAGTTAAAAAAGATTTAAGTTTATTTGCGGCGGAAATATATCTTCCGCTTTTTAAATCTTGCAAAACACTATTCCAAACAACTTCTCTGTAAATTGTCATTAAATTTTTAGATAAAAATCCGTATTTTTCAACTATATAATTAAGAAGAATTATCGTTTTTTTGGGGTTATGTAAAATATAATAATAATAGCGCGCTTTAAGATTTAAAAGACTTAGTTTTTTAACTCCGAAATATTTATACAAGTATTTATTTACTTTTTTTAAAAAAAGGGGGCTTTTAAGTTTCATTAAATCTTTTAAAATTATAAATCTCGCTTTTTTGCTTTTATGGGAAATATTTTTTAAAAGCGCAAGCGATTCTAAGTAGTAAGAATCGTAATATAAATCAAGTCCCCGCTTGATTCTTTGGGAATCGTTCAGACCGGCTTCTTTAAAATTAATATTGTGAACCTTAGAAAAATAAGGGTAATCTATATAAAGACGCAATAAATAGTTATCCGCCCGCCTGTAATTCTTTAGCTTCAAATACGTCTTATATATTTTAAACATAGCGTAAGAACGGACAGTCGGTTTTTCGGAATGTTTGATTATATATCGCAGATGTGATATCTCTGAGAAATAATAGCCGCTTTTCTCCTCAGAAAGCGCAAGATAAAAAACGGTATTTTTATAGAAAATAAATTTTGGATATGAATTTGCAAGTTTTAAAAAAACATAATCTGCTTTATGATATTCTTTGAGCTTAAATAAGGACAAGCCTTGATAATAAAGAGCGTAATTTATTAAAAGCCTGCCTTTAATAGTATATAGCCAGAATTGTCCTGCCGCTTGTTTATATCTACCCCGCAGATAATTATCGTATGCTTTTTTAAAATGGATCTCGTTTTTGTAATTTAAATAAGGATATGTATTTTTAGCAAGTAAATTAAAAGAATAAGACGGCTTGGGAGTTAAATTAAACAATAAAACGGCGGAAATAACGGCAAAAACAGTTAAAAAAAACTTACGCATATGTAATTGCTTATTTAAATTTTATAATTAAAATTGAAATATCCCGTAAAGACCTCTTCTGCAGGTCCTACCATGTAAACGCCTTCGTTTAATTGCTCGCTT
>JAKASB010000003.1 GCA_021828255.1 bacterium
AAAGGAAAAAAGATATTAAAATATTGGGGATTTTCTCCGGTGAAATTAAACAGATAAAGATAACCACCCATTCCGTTCAGCATAAAGCCTTTGGCTTTATAAACGCTGAACTCCATAGCTGACGGGCACCCATATTTTTCTGCAGGAAAAGACGTGCTTTTCCAAATCACGCAGAAAAATATATCTTATTAAGGAGGGGAGTTGTAGCGATTGTTTATAAGAAGAAGAAAAAGGTGTCAAGAAAAAGGTGTCCAAGAAAAAGGTGTCAGATTTATTTATTTCCTATTGAGTTACCGTCCGAAAATAAATAAAAATCTGACACCTTTTTCTGACATTCTTTATCAGAAGGAAGGAAGTTTATAATGTCGCTATCCACTTTTTGCAAATACCATAATGGAATTTATGATAAAATCATATTATTAAATAGAAGAATCTTTATGCGCCAATTTTTTTAAATATATATGCCTTTAAATAAAAACAGAATATTCGATATACTTGTTTATATTATTTCGTTCTTATTTTTTGCAACGCTGATACTTCTTCTTTCCGGCATATTTTTCCAGACCTCTATTCATCTTTTTATGAAGGAACTAAAAGATGCCGGCCTTTGGAATTCGATATTTTTAAGTTTTAAGCTTTCTTTCATAGTCATCCTAATAAATTTAATAATCGGAATTCCCATAGCCTACGTGTTGTCGTTTAAAAAAAGCAAAATTTCATTTTTATTAGATATAATTTCCGCTCTGCCTCTTACGACCTCCCCATTAGTCATTGGTTTTGCCGTTCTAATTACTATGGGCTCGCTTAATCCTATAGGAAAATTTTTTATCGATAACGGAATAAAATTCGTATTCACGCCTCAGGGCATCGTGCTGGTCCAGCTGATTATATCTTTTCCGTTTTTCGTAAATATAGTAAAAACATCATTCGATTCCATAAACAGAAAAATGCTGGACTTAAGCAAAACGCTGGGCGCGTCCTCATTCGACGTTCTTTTCAAAATTATAATTCCCCTTTCTTATAACGGAATTATCGCAGGACTTGCAATGAGCTGGTCAAGGTCTATCGGCGAGTATGCCGCAACGCAGATGATTTCCGGCGTTATTCCTAAAATAACCGAAACCGCTCCAATAGAAGTCTTCGTTAAAACAAGCTACGGCAACTATCCCGCCGCCATTACTATTGCCGGTATATTAATGATTATATCGCTGTTCTTCCTCGGTATTTTTAAATATTTCAACTATAAAATAAAAACTAATGTATAAAAAACAAAATCTATAAAAAAAATTAAACTAATATGAAACTGCTGGAAATTAAAAATATAAATAAAAGTTTTTTGAATAAAAAAGTTTTGGACGGCATAAATTTAGAAATTGAAAGCGGGGAAATTTCATCTATTTTCGGCTATTCCGGAGAAGGCAAAAGCACTATGTTAAAAATTATCTGCGGAATATTAAAGCAAGACCGCGGAGACGTCATTCTTAACGCAAAAAATATAAATAATCTTGAATCCTACGAAAGACGCACGCCACTTGTAATGGACGAACCGCTTTTGTTTCCCAATATGAATGTAATAGAAAATATCGAATTTGGTTTAAAATTAAATCTCAACAAAAGAAACTCCATTAATAATATCGGAAAAAATAAAAAATTATTTTATTCTCCAAAAGAAATAATGGAACTGCTCGGAATAACCGGGCTTGAAAAAAGATACCCGTCCGAAATAAGCATGGGACAGGCACAAAGAGTTTCTTTGGCAAGGGCTTTAATAGTAAACCCGGATATTATATTGATGGACGAGCCTTTTTCTAATCTCGATATCATTTCCAAAATAAAAGTAAGAAGGCTAATCAAGGATATTAACCGCGAACTTAAAATTTCAATATTGCTCGTAACGCACGACATTGAAGACGTCGTCAATTTATCCGATAAAATGTTTATCTTAAACAACGGCAAGATTCAGGATTCGGGGCATCCTAAAGAAGTTTTAAAAAAACCTTCTTCTATAGATACGGCTTTCCTTCTCGGAACGGAAAATATATTAGGCGGGGTTATATCGGGAATAGACCCTGATAATAACTTAATAAAAATTAAGGTTAAAGTTAGGAATGAAAATACGGAATATATAGAATATAATAAAAAAGCGGATGCCGGCGTTATCATAGAAGCAGACTTTCAGGGAAATTTTGAAATAGGCGAACAGGTTTTTTTAGCCGTAAGGCCGGAAGAGATAATAATATTAAGAGAAGATAGGCAGGCTTCAAAACCGGTAAGAGAAAACCGTTTTTCCGGAAAAATTATTTCGTCCATTTTTACTTCCAGAATGATGGAAATATCGATAAAATCGGAGGAAAATCTGGAGCTTAAAGTTTTAATACCTTTTCATGCTTACGAAGTTATGCATCTTTTTGAGGGGAAAACCGTCAACGTATCATTAAAAAAATCATCGATTCATCTTATAAAAAAGAAAAAAACCGTTAAGGACTCGATTTCCCCTTAATCCTTGTATAATATCGAGGGTTATGATTTATTTACCGGCGGGAAGGCAGGCTCGACTTCCAAAACTTTTGATTTTAAACTGCCGTCGTTTAAAACTATCTTTATATTTTCTTTTTCTTTAACTTGTAAAACCGATGAAACGACCGTTTTTTCTTCCGAAAAAACTATGCCGTAACCCCTTTTAAGAACGTTGTAAGGGCTCAATGAATTCAATGCCTTGACTTCGGTTTTAACCCTGTTTTTATAATTTGAAATTGTTATTTCCGCCGCCCTTTTAAGCCTGTCAGATAGTCCGGTTATATATAGCCTGCGTTCTTTAAAAATATTTAAAGGACTTTTCAGCAAAAGCCTTTTACGCAGATGCGAAACATTCAGCCTTAATAAATTTATTCGCCCTCCGGCTAAGTTTTGCAGGCTTTCGGCGAGGTCGTAAACCCTGATTTTTCTATCCTGAATAATCCTCTTCGGAGAAACTTTTTCCATATTTTTAATTAAATTAGACAGTTCGGCTTTCCTGTTTGAAATTAAATTAATAATACCCTGTCTTATTCTATCACGCAAGGTTTCTACCTGCCTTGTGAGTTCGGACTTTAGAGGAACCGCCATTTCGGCGGCATTTGACGGCGTCGAAGCCCTTTTGTCGGCAACGAAGTCGGCAATAGTAAAATCCGTTTCGTGACCGACGGCGCTAATCACCGGAACGGAAGAATTATAAATCGCCCTTGCGGTAATTTCTTCGTTAAAAGACCATAAGTCCTCTATACTTCCGCCGCCCCTGCCGACTATAATCACGTCGATTTTTCTTTTTGTCCTGCCGTATAAATTTAAAAGTTCTATCGCCTGCGCAATTTCTGCCGCGCTGTTTTGTCCCTGAACGCTTGCGTTTGCAAAAACTATGGATACGTTTTCAAACCTCGATTTTATGATTTTCACGATATCATGCAAAACTGCGCCGCTTCTCGACGTAACTATGCCTATGGTTTCAGGCAGAAAAGGTATCGCCCTTTTGCGCGATTCATCGAACAAGCCTTCCCGCTTAAGTTTTTCTTTTAACCTCTCGAACAATATATAAAGCTCGCCGTAGCCGAGAGGCTCTATTTCGGATACTATAAAGCTATATTCGCCTCTCGGCTCGTATAAATTAATTCTTCCGTAAACCGTTACGGACAATCCGTCCTTTATGTCGAATTTTATTTTACTTACGTCGCTTTTGAATATTATACATTTTAATTTTGAGGATTCGTCTTTAAGGTCAAAATAATATCTCGAAGGATAATTTGTTTTTAACCCCGATATTTCACCTTTTATTCTGATGCCGTAAAAAGCATTTTCTATTGTTTCCTTCAGAAGACGGGAGAATTCGGAAACGGTCAAAGTCATCTTACTAAAATCTTTTTCGCAGGTATCTTTATTCATAATTAATCACAATAATATCATATTCTATCTATTATCATACATTTTATTTTTAATAAAAAAAGCCACGGCTGCTCCAGCAAGCGTTATATAACCGAGTATGGCGAACGAATCTCCATAAGAAGCTACAGAAGCCAACATCTGTATTATTTCGTCAAAAAAACCTAAGGACGGACTCGGAAAAATAGTCCCGGATCTGAAATATGCCGCCGCCTTGCTTATTAAATTCCCGTTAATAAAATTTATTACGCCGTGGTATGCATAAGAATTATATTTTATGTCTCTTGCATACTGGTTAAAGTGATAAACCTGCCTTACGACAAGTTCGTTACCTATGAAGGCTATGCCGAAGGAGGCTCCAATCTGAAGCGATACCGGAATTAAACCGGAGGCTTCGGGAATCAGTTCTTTTTTAACGGAATTTAATGCGGCGCTCATTACAGGCGCATTCAAAAGCCCTATGCCGACGCCTCTTATCAACTGATTCACTACTATATCGTAAACGCTTGTATTTAAAGAAAGATTATCGAACATAAACATAGATGCCGCAACGATTAACAGTCCTACAAAAAGTGGATATCTGGGTCCTATTCTATCCGATATTTTCCCTGAAAAAGGGGATACTAAAGCTACCGCAATGGCGGTAGGAGCCATTAAAATACCGGCATCCATGGCATTATAGTTTAGGACGTTTTCTATGAAAAGCGGAAGCAAAAACATAGCCCCGAAAATCCCCACTGCCCTGACCATGTTGACTATAAATGCAATGACAAAATTATAGCTTTTGAAAATATCTAAATTAAGAAGAGGGACTTCAACAAATAATTCGGCTATTATAAAAAAAACGAACGAAAAACCGCTTATAACTTCCGATTGTATTATTATAGGCGCATGCCAGCCTAGAGTCTGCCCTTCATTCAGAGCGTACAATAAAGAAGCTATAGATAATGCCATAAATAAAAACCCCAGCATATCGAATTTTTTCATATATTTTTTTACCGGTATATCGTGGGTTAAAATTGCGATGGAACCTAATATGGAAATAATTCCAATAGGAACGTTAACAAAAAATATCCATCTCCAGTTTACGTAATCGACAAGATATCCGCCGAGAGTCGGTCCTACCGCCGGAGCTACCATTGCGCCGATAGACCATATTCCCATAGCCTCGCCCCTTTCGTTAGGCGGAAACACTTCCGCAAGCAAAGTCAAACCGGTCGGCGTAAGCCCGGCGCCTCCGATAGCCTGTATAACACGAAAAATAACAAGGTCGGTAAAAGACGGGGAAAACCCGCATAAAGCCGAACCGATGACAAAAACAATAATGGATACTATAAAAGGATATTTTATTCCCCATTTTCTTCTGATATAAGCCATCGGAAGTATAACTATGGAATAGACTATAGTATAGCCTATCATTACCCATTCCACATCCGTAACGTTAATTCCGAAATGGGACATCATCTTGGGGAGCCCGACCGTTACGATATTAACGTCGAGTATTGCCATAAAGGAGGATACTACGACAAGGGCAAGAACTATCCACTTGTAGTTTTTATGAGATTTTTCAACCATTTTCTTTAATAAAAATTATTTAACGGATATACCGCGCAGGAATAGATTTAATATCTCTTCTGTATCGTTTTCTATCATTTCCGGCGCCGGTTCGAATATGTCGTTAAGAAAATTATATATAGCGCTGGTCTTAATTAAAGAAACAAGCATATATCCGCTTTTAGCAGGACTTAAATCTTGCCTAAACTCTCCGGATTCTATTCCCGATTTAATAATCTCCCCTATAAAATAGGCATATCTTTTCCTTCTTAAGTTAAAAGATTCTTTTGACTTTTTTTTCAAAAAAACGACGTTAACTTCGTCTAAAAAAATAGTTTTAAAAAAATACCTGTTTTCATAAATATGATTAATATTCTCGTTAATCAGAGCCTTTAGCTTATTAACTCCGCCTTTCTCTTTTGCTACTCTATCTTTTATCCTTTCAAACATCTTCTCAAAACCGGAAGATAAAACTTTCTCTAAAAGATCGTCTTTATCTTTAAAGTAAAGATAAACCGTTCCTTTGGCGATACCGGCTTTTTGCGCTACTTTATCCATGGTTAAAGCGGAAAATCCGATTCCCTCTATCAACTTCTTTGAAGACGATAAAATCAATTCATATTTATCTATATTTTCAACCATATACATTATTATAATGACTTAAAAGTCATAATACAATAAAAAAAATAATTTTATTTTAATTCTGGCAGAATTGCATTAAAGGCTGTCTCAATTTTTTAATTAAAAAAGAAAGCGTCAGAAGCATTATTATGACATAAACTATGGAAAAAACAGTATGAACTATGCCGTTATTTTCTATGTTTAATCCGTAAATTAATAAATTTGCAAAAATCAAAACAGGAAACGACCACATTAAAATCCATCCTTCGATAAAATGAAAACAGTGGGCTTCTTTGCCGTAAAGCCCAGCCAATCCTGCAAGAACAAGCCCTATAGATATGATTAAAATTTCAGGACTTTTAAAACCCGTAGTAATATATCCTGCTCCAAACAAAATCCCCAAAATTACGCAGGATAATATAAATATTTTGATTTCTTTCTTCCATACTAAAAGAAACGACGACGAAATCAACGAACCTGCGTAAAAAATAGAAATTCCGGCATAAAAGCCTGGTATATTCAAAAAAATATATGAAAAAACAAATAAAACTATTCCTATAAAACCTATGACATAACCAGACCTGTAAATAATATCGTAAGATTTAGGGTAATAAACGTCGGTTTTCATAAATGCCGCCTGCTTTGATTTTATTAAAATATTATTTAACCTTGCCGAGAACGGAAATATTTCTGTTTTCCTTACTTGAAAATAACCGCTCGGAAATTCTTTTAACAGCCTGTCTATCGACTTTTTCTATCTTTTTTAAAACCTGCGCCTTGGAAATATATCTGCCTTCGTAAATTTCGTTAATGGCATTGCGGTTCATAATATTTCCGGTAGATTCCATGCCAAGAAGAAAACCGTCGTATATATGTTTTTTTGCATTCATAATTTCATCGTCGCTGATATCGCCGCCTACTATGCCGTCGATTATATCAAAAATAAGCTCTTTGGAAAGTTTGAATTTTTTAGGAGAAACGCCTGCATAAATATAAAAGTATCCGTCAGACTTATGAAATACCGAATTTGAATAAATAGAGTATGCAAGCCCTTTATTTTCCCTTACTTCCTGAAAAAGCTTAGAGCTGACCGAACTGCCTAAAATAGTGTTTAAAACTTCTACAGGAAAAAAATCTTCGTCAGATCTGCTTATACCTTCGAGTCCTATTAAAAAATGGGTCTGCTCCAGATCCTTATCTTGGAAAAAATCGCCGTACACTTTATCGGTTTTAAATTTTTTTTGTATGATTTTGTTATCAAATCGTGAAACAATTTTATTCATACGGCTATTTACCGAACCCGCTATCTTATCGTGTTCAAAATTGCCGGAGACAGAAATTACGATATTTTGAGGATTATAATGCGTATAATAATAATCTAATATTTTCTTTCTGTCAAAATCTTTAATCGTATTTGCGGTTCCCAGAATAGGAAAGGCATATGAGGAATTTCCGTAAAAATTTCTATGAAAAAGTTCCATCGAATAATCCGAAGGATCGTCCTGAACGCCCGAAATTTCCTGTAATATCACGCTTTTTTCTTTTTCGATTTCATCTTCGGGAAACAAAGAATTAAACATCAAATCGATTAAAAGATCGAGGGCGTCGTCGTAGTTTTTATATAAAACTTTGGTATATAAACATGTAAGCTCCGTTCCGGTAAAAGCGTTCAGCGCTCCTCCCATAAGGTCTATTTCCCTGTTTATTTCTTTATAAGTTCTGTTTTTAGTTCCCTTAAAGAGCAGATGTTCTATAAAATGAGATATGCCGTTTAATTCTGCCGGCTCGTAAACCGAGCCGGTTTTTACCCACAATCCGATACTTATAGAGTTAAAATATGACTTTTTTTCCGTTATAAGCGTAATCCCTGATTCTAAAACTTCTTTTTTAAAGTTCTTCATAAAGTCTCTTTTATGGAAAGTTTTATTTTGCCCGCCCTGTCCACATCTAAAACCTTAACTTTTACTTCGTCGCCTTCTTTTAAAACGTCTGAGACTTTTTCTACTCTCTTACTATCTATCTGTGAAATATGAACAAGTCCGTCCGTCCCGGGAAATATCTCCACGAAAGCTCCAAAATCCATTATTTTTCTGACTTTGCCGAAATAAATCTTGCCGATTTCCGCCTCCTGAGTTATGTCGTTTATCATAGCGACGGCAAGCTTTAAAGATTCGCCGTTTGAAGAAGAAATAGTAACCTTTCCGGAATCTTCTATATCGACCTTTGCGCCGGTTTTTTCTATTATACCCTTAATAACTTTTCCGCCGGACCCGATAACTTCCCTGACTTTTTCCGGCTTAACCATCATAGTGACGATTCTCGGGGCATTTTTTGCTATATCTTTTCTGGGTTCGGTTATCGACTGAAGCATTATATTAAGTATATGTATCCGGCCTTCTTTTGCCTGCGAAAGGGCATTCCTTAAAATCTCTTTAGTAACTCCGGAAATTTTAATGTCCATCTGTAAAGCGGTTACACCTTTAGCAGTTCCAGCTACTTTAAAATCCATATCTCCTAAATGATCTTCATCGCCTAAAATATCGGAAAGGATTGCGACTTTATCTCCTTCTTTTATGAGCCCCATTGCTATTCCGGCAACCGGAGCCTTTATGGGGACGCCTGCATCCATCAAAGATAAAGTGCCTCCGCAAATCGTAGCCTGAGAAGAAGAACCGTTAGACTCGAGTATTTCGGATACTAATCTTATAGTATAAGGAAATTCTTCTGCTGATGGAATTACATATCTGAGCGCTTTTTCGCCCAGCGACCCATGTCCTATTTCTCTCCTGCCAGGAGACTTTAAAGGAGCAACCTCGCCTACGGAAAAAGGAGGAAAATTATAATGCAGCATAAATCTTTTGGTCGATTCTTTCTCCGGAGCGTCTATAATCTGTTCGTCAAATTTAGTTCCTAAAGTGGTAACGACGAGAGACTGGGTCTCTCCGCGGGTGAAAATGGCGCTTCCGTGAGCCATAGGAAGTTCACCTACGGAACAGCTAACCGGTCTAATATCTCTAAGCCCTCTTCCGTCTATCCTTAAACCGTCGCTAATTATTTTGCTTCTCAATATATTTTTTTGAATAGATTCCAAAATATGACCTATTATCCCTTCCTGCCCGGGATAAGATTCTTGAAGCAGTTCGATAACCTTGGCATTTAAGTTTTCAATCCTTTCGTTTCTCTCTAACTTTGCAGAAATTTGGAAGGCATTTGATAAATCGTCGTAGGAAAGCTCTTTAACTCTTTCATATAATCCTTCCGGTATTTTAATTTCTTCCGGCACGGCTTTATTAATGCTCATTTCCGAAAGAATTTTATTTTGGAATTCGATTAATTCTATAATTTTATTATGTCCGAATTCTATCGCCGAAATAAGATCTTCCTCGTCTAATTCGTTAAAGCTTCCTTCAACCATCGTTATCGCATCTTTTGAACCGGCAACTATAAGAAAAGTGTCGCCGGCTTCGAGTTCTTTATAAGTCGGATTCGCAATGAAATTGCCGTTTACCCTTGCAATTCTAACGCCTGCGGTAGGTCCGCCGAAAGGGGCTTCGGACAGCATTAAAGAAAATGAAACGCCTAACATTGCCGCCATATCCGGATCATTTTCGTTATCCATAGAAACCACGGTGGCTATTATCTGCGTATCAAAAAAGTAATTATCCGAAAAAAGGGGTCTTATCGGCCTGTCTAAGAATCTGGAAGTCAAAACCTCTTTTTCAGTCGGTCTTGCCTCTCTTTTAAAAAAACCGCCCGGTATTTTTCCCGCAGAATAATATTTCTCTACGTAATTCACGGTAAGAGGCAGAAAATCCGTTCCTTCCTTTATTTTTTTATTTAAACACGTTGTAACAAGAACCTTTGTATCCCCTATCGTAACCAATGCGCTTCCGGATGCTTGCTTGGCAAGCCTGCCCGTTTCGATAGTTATTTTTTTACCGTCAAACATTAGAGTATTGCTTATCATCTTGTCTCCTATTAAATCTAATTAACTTGCTTTTAAGAAAAATTAATTTATCGTTTTCGTTTTATTTGCGAAGATCAAGAGCTTCGATTAGAGATTTATATCTTGCTTCATCCTTGCTTTTTAAATAATCAAGAAGGTGCCTTCTTTTTGAAACCATTTTTAAAAGACCTCTTCTTGAATGATGGTCTTTGGCAAACTTTTTAAAATGTTCCGACAACAAATTAATCCGGTATGTAAGCAGTGAAACCTGCACCTCTACCGAACCGGAATCGTTATTATGGGTCTTGAATTTCTTGATTATTGCATTTTTTTCTTCTTTCGAAATAGGCATTTAATTGAACCCCCTTAAGGATATGTTTTAGTTAGGTTATATATTTTAATTTTATTTAATTAATGCTGCAGGTGCGAATATCGGAAGCATTATTAATATGTATTAGATTCAGGGTTATGAAATCAGGACCTTTTTCAAGCAATTCCAACGGCAGTGCTTCAGAAATATCGAACCCGCCTGCGCTTGTCCTTTGAAGGCTGTAAAGATGCGCCGGAATAGCAAATTTATCCATTATATCCTGAGCAATTGCCCTTACGTAGGTTCCTTTTGAAACAGTGCATTTGAAATCTATAAAAGGATTTTGGTGCGATTTGACTTCAAAATTATAAATTTTAACTACGGATGTAGGATTTTCCAGAATTACGTCGATATTTTTTCTTGCATATTTATATAAAGGAACCCCTTTATATTTTCTGGCGCTGAAAGCCGGTATTTTTTGGATAAAATCTCCCTTTAAATTATTTAGATAACGGATTACGCCGTCCATTTCCGAACCTAACACGTCTCTTCCGCCGTTTTGGCGGCCCGTGATATCGAGAGTATCGGTGCTTACGCCTAATTTAAGAGTCCCTTCGTAAGATTTCGGAAGATTAACGAGGCTGTCCTGAAGCTTCGTGGCTTTGTTTAAAAGAACGGGGAGCACTCCCGTCGCAAACGGATCCAAAGTTCCTGCATGACCTACCTTGGAGCAGTTAAGCTCTTTTTTTATTAAGGAATCTACTTTAAACGAGGTTATATCTTTAGGCTTGTCTATGACTAAAATCCCGCTTATACTATCATTTATATCTTTCTTCATAATTATATTCGAACTATTCTATTATATTATTCTATATTATTTCGCTGCAATATTTATATACTTCATTTTTAATTTCGCTTATATCGCCGCCTACTTTGCATCCTGCCGCAAATTTATGTCCGCCGCCGCCAAACTTTTCCGCGACATATGCAACGTTCGCATAACTCTTAGACCGAAAACTCAATCTGTACTGGTTTAAGCCTGTTTCTCTAAAGAATATTGCTATCTCTACTCCCTGAATCGACCTCGGATAGTTTACAAAATTTTCATATAAGCCGTTAATCATGTTTCCGTCCCCTTTTTTCAAGACGTCTTCTATCATTTTTTTGGTTCCGATCATAGAGGCAACTTTTCCGTTTAAGGAAAATTCAAGCGTGTTTAAACTTTTGCCCAGCAAAAAATACATCTCGGCCGGTTTTGTTTCAAAAAGCTCCGTGGCTATTTTAGCAGGGTCTAAATTATACTCGTTTAAAACGGAACATATATAAAAAGACCTTTTATTTGCCGAAGAATAATGAAAAGAACCCGTATCGGTCAAAATAGATGTATATAAAGACAAAGCAATGTCGTCGTTTATAAACGATAATATTTTTTTTCTTTCTTCTATGTCGCAGGGAATAAGTTCGCCCGATTTATCTCCAAGAAAATTATCGTAAGGGGAATAGGCAATATTATTTACATAGGCTCCGTATGCCAAAAAAAGATAGAAAAGAACTTCTCCTGTAGAACTTGCATCGGGCAGTATGATGTTTGAATGTCCGAAAAAGGTATTTGTAAAATGATGATCAATATTAATTATTCTGTTTATACCGGAGAGTTGTTCGTGGTTAACCCCGATACGGGAAAATTCGCCGCAATCTACGACTATAAGTAAATCTATGGGTTCTTTAGGAAACTCGTTTAAAAATTTGTCAACCCACGGTAAAAATTTTAAATTATTTGGTATCTGGTCTTTATCGTATAAATAAACGTCTTTATCTAATGCCTTTAAAAAAAGACCGGTTGCTATAACTGAACTTACGGCATCGCCTTCCGGATTTTCATGTGTCGCTATAAGGACTTTTTTAGACGTTTCTATAATCCGGAATATATCATTGGTAAAACCACTTAAAGCTTTTAAATCCGAAACCGAATATTCTTTTTTTATTGATATCATATAATGTAATGTTTAATATTATTTACCGGTTTTATTGTTTTATAGAATTATATTCATTTATAATTGTGTTGATATCAAAGGCCTTCTGCAACCCGCCATAATATTCAAATCTAATTTCCGGCACTATCCTCAAAAGAACCTTAGAAAAAACAATTTTTTTAATAAAATTTTTAGAGCTTTCAAAACCGCTTAATGCTTTTTTTATTTCTTTTTCCGAACCAATTACGCTGAAAAATATTTTACAGAATTTCAAGTCCTTTGAAATTTCCGCGCTTATAATAGTAACGTTTTTCAATCTGGCGTCGTTTACTTCAAATTTCAAACACAAAGAAACTTCTCTTGCGATCAGTTCGGCTACCCTTTTATTTCTTTCTATCAATTTATTAGCCTTCCTTTACTTTATAAACATTACACATTGCCGGCCGAAGGTTCCAGCGTCTGTTTAATATATTCTATATCGTAAGCTTCTATGACGTCCCCTATTTTTATATCGTTAAAATTTTCAAGCAGGATTCCGCATTCAAAGTTTGCCTGAACTTCTTTTGCGTCTTCTTTAAATCTTTTTAATGAATTTATATGTCCCGTATATATTACAACATTATCCCTTAAAAGTCTGACGTTGGACGACCTTCTAATAAATCCGTTTAATACAAACGACCCGGCAACTGTTCCTGACTTAGGAACGTTAAAAACGTTCCTAACTTCCGCCTTGCCGGTAATTTTTTCTTTTTCTATAGGAGCAAGTAAACCCTCCATTGCGTCTTTTATATCTTTTACCGCATCATAAATAATGCTGTAGTACCTGATTTCTATTCCTTCGGCTTCGCTTAAGGCTAAAGCCTTAGACTCCGGGCGTACATTAAAGGCAATAATTATAGAATTAGTAGCTTTTGCCAGCATAACGTCGCTTTCGGTAATTGCCGATGCCCCGCTGTGTATTATATTGACTTTTACCTTAGGATTGGAAAGTTTTTTAAAGGACTGTATTAATGCTTCCATGGATCCGTAAACATCGGTTTTAACGATTAATCTAAGCTCTTTTACGTCGCCGGATTTAATCTTTTCGTATAATCCTTCGAGAGTAAGCCTTGCATTGGAGCTCAACTCGACTTCTCTGCGCTTCAGCTGTCTTTCAATGCTTATCCTTTTTGCTTCTTTCTCGTCTTTCAGCACGATAAAATTGTCTCCTGGAGACACAACACCTTCCAAACCGAATATTTCGACTGGAGTAGACGGACCAGCCGTTTCAACCTTATTTCCCTTGTAATCCAGCATTGCCCTGACTTTAACGTAATACAAACCGCATACCGCGCTGTCGTTCACCTTCAAAGTACCGCTCTGAATTAAAACGGTAGCTACCGGTCCCCTTCCTTTATCGAGCTTTGCTTCGATAACGGTTCCCCTTGCCGGCTTATCGGGATTTGCTTTTAATTCTAATATTTCAGATTGAAGTATGATAAGTTCAAGAAGTTCTTTTATTCCCGCGCCTGTTTTGGCAGAAACGTTTGCATAGAGGGTCGTCCCACCCAACTCCTCAGAAACAAGGCCATATTCCAGAAGGCTGTTTTTAATTTTGGCTGGATTGGCGCCCGGCTTATCTATTTTATTTATTGCAACAATAATAGGAACATTGGCGGCTTTAGCATGGTTAATAGCTTCTATCGTCTGAGTCATGACTCCGTCATCCGCCGCAACCACAAGAACTACTATATCGGTTATACCCGCGCCTCTTGCCCTCATTTCCGTAAATGCTTCATGACCGGGGGTATCGAGAAAAGTAATCATAGAATCGTCTATCTTAACGCTGTATGCGCCTATGTGCTGCGTTATTCCGCCGGCTTCGTTAGACGTAACGTTTGTTTTTCTTATGGCATCGAGCAGTGAAGTCTTGCCGTGGTCAACGTGACCCATAACCGTAACTACCGGAGCTCTCGGCAAAAGCGATTCTTCCGCGTCAACGGATTCTTCCAGCGCTATCGCCTCGTTAAAGCTGACGTTTTCTACGGTATATCCGTACTCGGAAGCGATAAGGGAAACCGCGTCTATGTCTATTATATTGTTTATAGTAACTATTATGCCGACGTCCATTAATTTTTTTATAACTTCGGACGCTTTGACTCCGATAGACTGGGACAATTCGTTTACGGTTATGCCGCTGCTTATTTTAATTACTTTCTTGGACGCTTTTTTTTCCGGAACTATCTGTTGGACGCGCTTGGGCTGTTTATGAAACTTGCCGCCGAATTTTCTTTTATGTTTCCTGAAAATAAACGATTCCCCTTCCTCGGACGTATCTATAAACTTTTCGTTTTTAGAAAATTTAGCTTGAGGACCTTTCTTCATCTCTTCTTTTTTGACGGGTTTTTTATGGGAAGCGGATTCGACCGCTTCTTCCGCCAAACTTTTAACTTTCAGCGTATCTAGCGTATTTAGGGTTTTTATTACGCTAAGAACATCCGGCTTTTGAGCTTCTTCTTTTTTGCCGCCCCTTTTTAATTTAACAACGTTTTCTTTTACCTTCCGGAGTTTTTCTTCTACGGCAACAAGCTGCTGCGGCTCCGGTTTTTTAAACCCCTTAATTTCCGAAGTATTTTTAGTGCCGGTTAAAACTCCGGCCGGCTCTAAGAACTTTGCGCTATTTTCCGGCGCCGGCTCAACTAAGTTTTCTTTAGTTTCTTCAGGTTCCGTCCTGCTCGCCCTTCTCCTGATAACTCCCTTAGAAACCCTTCTTTCTTCCATTTTTTTTCCTTTTCCCTGAATTCTCTTAGATAATATCTTTTTCTATTTTTTCTTTAAGTTCTATATCTGATTTTACCTTATCTAAATATCCATTTGCCGAGTTAATAATCTTCTCGGCTTTTTTTACATCGACGGAAATACCTTTGGCCAATCTGCCTGCATCCGCATTAACTATATCGTTCACCGAAACATAACCGTTTTGATACAAAAGCTTCGCCGTAATTTCTCCTACTCCTGGTATATCCATAAGTTCTTTATAAGCATTTTTATCCTTTGCGCTGATCTTAGATTCGCTTAAAATGTCTATTTTATAACCTGTAATTTTTGCGGCAAGCCTTACATTTTGACCCTGTTTGCCTATTGCAAGCGCAAGCTGGTCATCCGGAACTATAACGGTAATCGATTTTATATCTTCATTAACTATAATATTTGAAACTTCAACGGAACTTAAAGCGCTTACAACAAATTTATCGGGATTATCCGAATAAGGTATAATATCTATTTTTTCGCCTCTAAGTTCGTTGGTTATACTCTGTATTCTGATTCCCCTCATTCCCACGCAGGCGCCTACAGGATCGATATCTTTATTGGTGGTCGCTACCGCAATTTTAGACCTGAATCCCGGCGCTCTGGCAACCCTCACTATTTTAACTGTTCCATCGTATATTTCCGGAACCTCGGTCTCAAAAAGTTTAATTAAGAACTCGTCCGATGCGCGGGAAAGAATAAGTTTTGGTCCGCCTCTTTCCATTTTAATATTAGACAATACTGCTCTTATTCTGTCGTGCGGTCTGTATGTTTCGCTGAATATCTGCTCCTGCCTCGGTAAAATAGCCTCAGTTTTTCCAAGATCTACGATTATCATCGACTTTTCGACCTTTCTGACAAGCCCGCTGACTATATCTCCTTTCCGCTCGTTAAATTCGTTAAAAATATTTTTATACTCTATTTCTTTTATTTTTTGAAATATAATCTGTTTTGCGACCTGCGCTTCTATTCTTCCATAAATATCTTTTTCTACCTTAAGTCCCAGACTGTCTCCGGTAATGGCATCTGGATCAACCTTCAGCGCTTCTTCGAGGGATATTTCCGTTTTGACGTTCTTAACCTCATCTACTACCTGTTTAAACATAAAAACCTCAATCTCTCCGGTTTCTTCGGTAAAATGAGCTTCTAAGTCATAACTCTGACCAAGATTTTTTCTGGCAATAGCAAGAATAGCCTGTTCCAGAGCCTCTACCACTAAATACCTTTCGATATTTTTATCCTTAGATACTTGGTCTATCACCGGATTCAAATCGTTTATAATAATTTGAGGCACCTTAATACTCCTTAATTTTATTAATTTAATATTTAATATTATATAATATATTATACGATTAATAAATTTCCTTTCTTTATATCACAAAAGCTGACTGCCCGCGGTTTTTTCTCTATTTCGTCAAAAATCGTAATGCCCGAATTTTCGTCTTCACCGTATGCACCTGTTATTTCCCCTATTAGGTTCATTCTGCCTTCTATTTTATTTTTTAACGCTATTTTTACTCTTTTACCTATATATTTTTTATAATCGTTAAATTTTAAAAGCACTCTGTTTATGCCCGGAGACGAAACTTCAAGGGTGTATTTAAATTTTACAACGTCTTTAACGTCTAAAATCATGCTCAATTCTTTAGATATCTCGGATAACGCCGATATATCTACTCCTTTATCCGCATCGATATATACTCTTAAAATAGCGCCGCTATTCTTTCTTGCAGGGAAAAATACCGCCCCTACAAGATAACATCCGTAATACGGCGCTATATCTTCGATAATTTTTTCTATATCTTTTATTAAATTTTCATGCATAAAACAAAAAAAGCGGGTATAACCCACTTTTATATAAAAAACCTGGCGTAAAATCTTTTTTATATACTATCTATATATAAAATTATAAATAAAATTTAATAAAATATCAACAATAAATTTTATGCCTGTATCTTACCGAGTATAAAAAAAGCCCGCAGGAAGGCGCGCATGCAATATTAATATTATAGGTGTGATTTTCTCCTTTTAGCATACCTGTTAAATGATTTATATTTATTTTTCCTGTTCCGCATAAAATTAAGGCTCCCACGATCCTTCTAACCATATGTCTTAAAAAACCCTCTCCTTCTATAAATATGTCGAACCCATAATTTTTACGGCAGATTTCTATTGCGGTAATAACTCTGTAATAGCTCGCAGACCTTTTTTCCTTTTCTTTTTTTACGAAATTAAAAAAATTATTCTTTCCTAAAAAAATACTTGCGGATTCATTCATGAGATTTATGTTTAATTCTTCTTTAATAAACCATGACCTGCCCAACAATAGCGGACTTCTGAATCCTGAATTTATTTTATAAAGATAAGTTTTTGAAAGAGTATCGTGGGTCGCATGAAACGCATTATGTACTATTTCCATATTTTTTACCGATATATCGGAAGGAAGAATACCGTTTAACACAATTTTAAATTTGTTTAAATCATAATAAAAAGGAAGTTTAAAGTTGACAATCTGATTGAAAGCGTGAACACCGGCATCGGTTCTTCCGGAAACAAATAATTTTACGTCAAGCTTCGTAATAATTTTTATAGCTTTCAGAATTTCGTTTGCTACAGTTTTATTTCCACCCGGCGCATTAACATTGTTTTGAAGCTGCCAGCCATTATAGTTTGTTCCGCAATATTCAAGAACCGCTAAATAATTCATTAATTATTATCTATTATTATTTATTATTATCGTTTTTAGACAATATATATCTTAAAGACCTCAAAGATAAACCCAGACTTTTTGCGGCTTCTAATTTAGAATTTTCCTTTTTTATCCTGTTTACCGCTATATATTTTTCGACTTCTTTGATAAAATCCGGAAGTGATAAATCCTTTTTTTTATTAATATCATCAAATATACCGGCTATCTCCGCCATATAATTTTCGGCGCCGGTTATTTTAAGCGTTTCATTTCTCTGGACTTCGCCGGCTCTTTCTTTTGAAAGTATTGCGCCCTTTTCTTTTTTATCGTCATTAAAAATATAATCCGGAAGACATTCTATACCGATTTCTCTAAGCGCGTCTACCTCATCTGATATATCGCCCCCTTCGCAGTAAATACAGGCTCTTTCAATAAGATTTTCAAGTTCCCGAGTATTTCCAGGATAGTCGTAATCCATAAGAGTTAACGTCGCCCTCTGAGAAATAGAATTTATCGTTTTTGAAAATTTTTTTATAAAATAAGAAATAAGTACAGGAATATCTTCCTTATGTTCCCTTAAGGGAGGCATCTTGATATTTATGGTATTTAACCTGTAATATAAATCGTCCCTGAATTTTCCGGCAGATATTAATACGCCCAAATCCTTGTTTGTAGCGGCTATTATCTTAATCTTCACAGACTCCTCACTGTTGGAGCCTAATTTTCTATATATCTTTTCCTGTAAAATTCTCAATAATTTAACCTGAACCTGCATAGGCAGATCGCCTATTTCGTCTAAAAAAAGAATTCCTCCGTCCGCATATTTTATCAAGCCCATTTTATCAACTTCTGCACCCGTAAATGCCCCTTTAACATAGCCAAACAGTTCGCTTTCTATAAGATTATCGGGAATAGCGGCAAGGTTAATCGGAACAAAAGGAATATTTTTTAAATTGCCGGAATTTTTGGAGTAATATTTATAAATCAGCCTCGCGGCAAGTTCTTTTCCCGTTCCCGATTCGCCTGTAATAAGAATATTATTAAAGGTTAAAGAAATTCTGGCTATCTCGCTTAAAATATTTTTTATCGCCTTAGACTCTCCTTTTATTTCACCTGCGGTAAGATGAGCGGATTTCAGATTGTTTAATTCGTTAAAAACGGAAAAATAGTCTAAAGCTCTCTTGACGGTAATTTTGAACTCCTCATTGTCGAAGGGTTTTGTCAAATAATCGAACGCTCCTAATTTCATTGCTTCTATACCGGTTTTAATATCGGAATATGCCGTCATTAATATAACCGGAACCTGCTTATATTTTGAAACAAGATCCGCTCTTTCGCTCTTAAAATATTTTATAAAATCTATACCCGACATTTCGGGCATTTTAACATCGGATATGACCAAATTAAAATTTTTTTCGTCAATAAGTTTTATTGCCGAATTTACGTTTTCGGCGGTAAAAATATCGTATCCTTCCAGTTTAAGAAGTATAGCTACCGATTCAAGTATGGATTTTTCGTCGTCTATTATTAATATTTTAGGTTTATCTTCCATATTAAAAAGTAAATTAAGCCGGTATACTGATTTTTATTAAAGTTCCTCTACCCGCCCTGCTGATTATGTCTGCTTCTCCGCCCAAGCTTTCCGTTATAGAATAAACTAAAGACAATCCTAAACCAAAACCGTCTTTCTTAGTCGTAAAAAGCGGCTTAAACGCATTTTTTCGAGTAAAATCGTCCATTCCCTCTCCGTTATCCGAAACGTTTATCGAAATAAAATTTTTATCTCCGTTCATTTTTATTTTTTTTGAACCTATTCTTATAATGCCTATTTTAGGAGCCGGAGCGCTGTTTTTAACGTCCTGCAATTTTCTTTCCAATTTCCTTTCTATAGATTGTACAGCATTTTGAATTATATTTGCAAGTACCTGCCTGATTCTGCTTTTTTCGGAAAATATTGCCGTGTCTTTGCCGACGCTGTTATGTATTTTGATTCCGTTAACGGCATATTCGGATACTAATTCTTCTAAAAATAAAAAAAGATTAAATTTTTCAAAATTTCCGTTGCCGCCTATAGTTTTAGACTTGATTTTTACGAAACCTAAAAAATCGTTTACTAAATTATCCAATTTATGGACTTCGGTCGTTATGATGCCTATTAACCTTTTATAATCGTCTTCTTTGCAGTTTACACTTTCCGAACTTAAAACATAAATAGACGTATTTATAGCCGAAAGGGGATTCCTTATCTCGTGCGCCATCCATCCCGCAAGTTTGCCTGCGGTCGCCAATCCCTCGTTAATCTTAGACTCTAATTCTAACTGTTTTATATATGTTATATCTCTAAATAATAAAATATATCTGCCTATTTTATAGCCGCCGGTTTCTAATTCGGTCATCCCAAACTCTAAAATTATATTTTTATGCTTTAATTCAAACCGTTTTAAATTATTTTCCACGTTTTTTTCTTGAGTTGAATTATTTAGTTTATTCTTTGTCTCTAATAAGTCTATTGGAAAATTTTCAAAAATATCCGATATTTTGACATTAAATTTATGTAGAATGCCGGATTTATACTTAAACCCCCCGTTGGTAGAATTTAAATTAAGCATCTGAATTGCGGCGTCATTCAAAAAAATAACCGAGTAGTCTTCATCAAGAACTATAATGCCCTGCGAGAAGCTGTTGAACAATTCTCTGTTAAAATTTTGCGAATTTTTTATAAATTCGTCTCTTTCAACAATTGTACTGCTCAGCATACCCAATTCCCCGGAAAAATGATACAAAAGCCAGCTGAATATTAAAACGCCCAGTATATTTGTGCTCGTTAGAAATAGCAGCTTATCTGGATTATATAAAAAGTATGAGTGGTATCCTATATCGAAATAGTATTGCAAATCTGCCGATAGTCCTATAGCTATAGCAGATGCAACGCCGAATATCATTACTCCGGCTCTTAAAAAAATAAATCCGGAAATTAATAATAATAAATAATATAAAAAAATAAATTCATTGTTTAAGCCCCAGTTAAATAAAACTACAAAAGATATAAAGATAAAATCGGCAAAGAGCTGTGTAAAACCGAAATAAACCAAAAATTTATAATTTTCTTTTTTTTTGAGATAAGCCAGGATTGCGGAATAAATCAAGGTTAGGAATACTGCTAAGGCTATAAAGGAGTAAACAAAAATAGAGTAATGAATTACATCTTTAAAATTAATCAGGATATATGCGAGAATAATTACGGAAAAGGCGAGAATCCTGAAAATTATAGTAAATCTTATCTTATTATATAGTTCTCTATAACCGCCTTTATTATCGTTCTTCATCCATTAATAGCTTTTCCGAGATTGAATATCGGCAGATACATCGCAACGACAAGCGTCCCCACGACTACCCCGAGAAATACTATTAATACCGGCTCCAGCATCTGTGTTAGATTATTAACGGCATTATCGACTTCTTCGTCATAATAATCGGCGACTTTGGCAAGCATTGCGTCAAGATTTCCGGTTTTTTCCCCGACCATAACCATCTGGATAACGAGAGGAGGGAACAGCTTAGTTTTATTCAAAGCAGTGCTTAAAGGCGAACCGGAAGAAACATCTTCCTTCGTCTGCATTAAGGATTCTTCTATAATTTTATTGCCGCTGGTTTTAGAAACTATGGCAAGTCCCGCAAGTATAGGCACTCCGCTTTCGACCATAGTAGAAAGAGTTCTTGCAAATCTTGCTATTGCAACCTTTTTAAGCAAAATTCCGATAATCGGTATTTTAAGTATAATTCTATCAATATTTCTCTTTCCACTTTCACTTTTATGATAAGCCCTAAGAGCAAATATAAATATCCCTAACGCAATTATTACATATAGTATGTACGCCCTCATAAAATCGGAAAAGCCGATAACGTCTCTGGTAAGAGCGGGCAGTTTTGCTCCTACGCTTGAAAACAGATTTGCAAATACCGGAATAACGAAGGTCATAAGAATAACGATAACCCCGATTGCAACGCTTAAAACTACGATCGGATATATCATCGCCCCTTTGATCTTTCTTTTTAGTTTTAATATTTTTTCGAAATATACCGAAAGTCTTTTAAAAACTTTGTCCAAAACTCCGCCTTTTTCGCCGGATTCGACAAGATTGACATACAAATCGTTAAAAACCTTAGGAAATTTCCTAAGACTATCCGACAAAGACGCCCCGCTTTCTATGTTTTTCCTTATCGTGGTTAAAATACCTTTTAATGCTTTATTTTTCTGCTGTTCTATCATTATAGACAAACCCTGAAGTATGGGGACGCCGGATTCTATAAGCGAAGAAAACTGTCTGGTAAATACGATAAGATTATTATCGCTTATTTTGGTATTGGGACTTATTTCTTTTGTTCCTTGAAGGCTTAACGTGAAAAATTCGCTCTTTTTCTTAACGTTGATTAGATAAACGCCCATCTTTCTTATCTCTTCGATCACTTGTTCGTAACTTTCGGCAGTAATCTCACCTGTTAAATATTCTCCGGTATGTTTTTTCCCTTTCCATTGATAAGTCGCCATTTAAGCACCTCCAATTATAAGTTACCGAAATCTATTCCCGAAAAAGGTTTATCCTTGTCCATATCTGGTTTACCCATCATACCCCCCATAGCGCCTGGTCCGGTATTGTTGGAAACCGAATTCATAGCATTTAGACCTCCTATACCGGACATACGGTCCGCCGTACCGGCGTTTCCGGTCAAACCGCCTTTAGACATAACGCCGGAACTTATGGTCTGCTTTAATTCCTCTACGTCGGACGATTTATTATACGCATCTTCTTCGCTTATTATTTTTTTATTCACGAGCGACGCCAGCGCCTGATTCAATGTCTGCATTCCGAACTTTTCCTGTCCGAGCTGAAGCTGAGAATAAACCTGGTGGATTTTATTTTCTCTTATCAAATTTCTAATAGCGGCATTCGGTATCATTAATTCTGCCGCCAGCACTCTACCCGCAGAGTCTATCCTAGGGATGAGCGTTTGCGATAGAACCGCAACGAGGGATAAGGAAAGGGACGACCTTACTTCCGGCTGCTGATCTGTGGGAAATATATCTATAATCCTGCTTATTGTTTGAACTGCGGAATTAGTATGAAGAGTTCCAAAAGTAAGATGTCCCGTTTCGGCAATAGTAAGAGCGGCTTCCATAGTTTCCATATCTCTTATTTCGCCGACAAGAACTACGTCCGGGTCTTCTCTTAATATATGCCTTAACGCCTCCGAAAAACTGCTTGAATCCTGACCTATCTCCCTCTGGTTAACAAGACATCCTTTGTGCGGAAAGACATACTCTATAGGATCCTCGATAGTGATTATATGTTCATGCCTGGTCTGGTTTACCTCGTCTATCATCGCGGCTAGAGTCGTTGTTTTGCCTGAACCGGTGGGTCCGGTTACAAGGACAAGTCCCCGGGGCGATTTGATAATTTCTCTTATCATAGGCGGAAGACCCAGCAAATCGATAGAAGGAATCTCATGAGGTATAACTCTGAACGCTCCTGCAACGGTTCCCTTGTCGTAATATAAATTACCCCTAAACCTTGAAACGCCTTTCTGGCTGAAAGAAAAATCCAGTTCGTGCGTTTCTTCAAACTTTTTCTTCTGTAAATCCGTGATGACGCTATAACATAAACCCTGTGTATCGGAAGGGGCAAGCGCCGGAAAATTGAGAGGGACAAGAGAACCTCTGAGCCTTATTTGCGGAGGCGTTCCTGCTGCTATATGAAGATCCGAGGCTCCCTGGTCCACGGTTGTTTTTAATAAATCGGCGATTGACGGCATATACTACTCCTGCGTTTTTATTAAAATATTTTATATATATTGAATATTTCTTTACATATTATATATATTATGCAAAAACTTTTATATCAAGGTTGAATATCTGCGCTTTTTTCGTCTAAATACTGAATAATTTCTTCCAGCGAAGTAGTTCCCTCTAAAAACCTTTCTTTTGCAGATTCTTTTAACAACCTCATTCCATGATTTACCGCAATCTTCTGTATTTCAAATTCATTAGCATTTTCGTAAATTTTGTTCTTAACGTCGTCGCCTACGTTGAGAACTTCGTATATCGCGATTCTTCCTTTATAGCCGGTTTTATTGCACGCCGCACAGCCTTTCGCTTTATAAAAACGCTTTCCCGCAATTTCGGCGTTTGTAAATCCCAATTTAGATAGAACGTTAACGTCGGCATAATAAGGTTCTTTGCATTCGACGCATAATTTTCTTATAAGCCTCTGTGCTATAACTAAATTTAGACTTGAAGCTATAAGAAACTGCTCCACTTTCATATTAATAAGTCTGGATATCGTGGATGCCGCATTATTTGTATGAATAGTCGAAAGAACCAGATGTCCGGTAAGCGCCGCCTTTATTGCAATCTCGGCGGTTTCTAAGTCCCTGATTTCGCCGACCATTATAATATCCGGGTCCTGCCTTAGAAACGACCTTAAAGCGGAAGCAAACGTTAAACCGATTTCTTCGTTGACAAGAACCTGATTTATACCTTGAATATTATATTCGACGGGGTCTTCGGCAGTCGAAATATTTACGTCCGGTCTGTTTACCTCCGAAAGCGCGCTGTATAGAGTAGTAGTTTTGCCGGAACCCGTGGGACCGGTTACAAGGATCATCCCATAAGGTCTGTGTATGGCCGTTTTAAAATCTTTCAACTGTTCCTCGGAAAATCCTAATTTTCGCATATCGAGTTGAAGATTGGATTTATCGAGCACCCTGATGACGATTTTTTCCCCAAAAAGGGTCGGAAGACACGATACTCTCATATCGACTTCTTTATTATCCATTCTTGCCTTAATGCGCCCGTCCTGAGGTAGTCTTCTTTCGGCTATATCCATCTGGGACATTATTTTTAATCTTGAAATTATAGGATTTTTCAGCTGACCGGGTATTTTCATCTGTTCTATTAATTTTCCGTCCATACGGTATCTCACTCTGACGATGGATTCATAAGGCTCTACATGAATATCGCTTGCATTCATTTTAACCGCATCCAAAAGAACTTTATTAACGAATTTTATAATGGGCTGTTCGGAAGACGACCTTTGAAGTTCCGATATGTCCACTTCCTCATTGGTTTCTTCGATGGCGATGGAGTTGAGATAATCTTTGTTTTCGGTAAGAATGCTGGATGCATTGTAATATTTAGATAATGCCGAGGCGATTTCATTTTCCGACGTAACGACGATTTCGATATTAAGGCCCGTTAAAAATTTTATATCGTCTAAAGCTTCGACCTTTGTAGGATCGGATACTGCAAGATACATTGTATTACCCTGCCTTTTAAAAGGAACCACCTGAAGTTTAACCGCTAAATCGGGCGGAATAAGTTTTATTACGCTTTCAGGAATCTCACTGTCAAGTAGATTAACGGCTGCGGCGCCGAACTCTTTCGAAAGAAAAGAAACTAGATCCGCATCTTTAATAAAACCAAGTTTTGTAAGCTGCCTGCCTATGCTCCCGCCGACGCGTTTCTGTTCTTCAAGCGCAGAATTTAATTCCATGCCGGTTATTATACCGTTTTTTACCAGGATTTCTCCGAGTTTTAAATCTTTAAGCTTTTCGCCCTTGGCTGCTCCCGACCTTATTTTTTCCTGCATCAGCAAAGCGTTTGATATATCGTCTTTTTTTGCAACGCCGTGCTTTAATAAAATCTCGCCTAATTTTTCATGAGTAAAATTAACCGGTGATATGAAGTCGTTATTCATCCAAATTCCTTATACTTAATAAATAATAGTTATTTTTTTAACATTTTATCTATATAAAATAAAATATAAAACAAACAAAATATTGCCTAATTAATTTTATCATATAATATGGAATTTTTAAAATATATCTCTTAAAACTTCCTTAATAGTATTAAAATCGGCTCTTTTACCCGTCCAGATATAAAAACTTTCGACAGCCTGAAATAACAGCATAGATAACCCGTTTGCGTATTCTAGCGATTTTTCTTTTAAAACATTTAAGGAATCTAAGGAATCCGGAGAATAAGAAATATCTATCAAAAAAAATCTATTCTTAAAATTTTTTAAACCCGCAAATAGATTATTAATCAGCCTGCCGCTTTCGTCAGACGGCGTTACGGTATTAACGATAATATCCCATTTTTTCGATAAAATACTTTTTGAGACTGCGCCTGAATTAAAATCGGAACATAAAATTTCTGCATGCGATTTTAAGTACGTTTTCCATAAATCAGCTTCTCTTTTAAGTTTATCCGCATTGTTTACACTGCGGTTAATTATAAAAACATCTTTAACGTCTTCTTTTATTAAAGCATAAAGCACCGCTCTCGAAGCGCCCCCCGCTCCCAGAAGAATAACGCTCTTGCCGTTTAAATTTTCTTTGAATTCATAATTTACGGCTTTAATAAACCCGGTTATATCTGTATTATACCCGCGGTAACTGCCGTCTTCCTCCAAATTTATTGTATTGACGGCGCCGACTGTTTCAGCCTCTCCGCTTAAAGAACCGATATATTTTAAAACTTCCATTTTATAAGGCCTGGTAATATTTGCGCCTTTCATGCCAAGAGCCTTAAAACCGTTAAACGCGGCGGCAAATTTTTCAGGAGGAACATCAAACATGCCGTAACATAAGTTTGCTTCTAAGAGTTTATTTATAGAGCTATGTATCAGTGGGGAAAGAGAATATTTTATATTATAGCCGAAAATACCGGTTAAATATGGAGGAGCAAAAAAAACCGCGGTCTTTTGTTCTTTCATATCAAGTGTCCATCAGCAATTGTTTTAACAGATAGTCTATTTTCTTATTTAAAAAATTAATATTAATTTAATAATACAAAATAGATATAATTTTTTCAATAAGTTTTTTTGTTTAAACATATTTTATTGATAATTTTTTTTGTTTATTTTATAATTAGTTTATGAATGCCGCAGAAAAAAATTTAAACGATTTAACGTTCGAAGAAGCTCTGAAAAAATTAGAAGAAAACGTTTCAAGTCTCGAAAAAGGCGACCTTGGACTCGACGAATCTATAATAATTTACGAAGAAGGGATAAAATATTCGGATTATCTCCTTAAAAAACTTGACTCCGCCGAAAAAAGGGTTGAAGAGTTGAGCGCAAAAAACGACGGGAACGGTCAATCTTCTTTAAATACCGAGTCTTTAAATATATGAACGATTTTCCACTTTATATAGAAACCAACAAAAAATTAATCGACGACTTCATAAAAGCCCATTTTATTAAAATGGGTTACGATAAAAAATTTCCGCATAATAAATTTTCTCTTGCGGATGTCATACTTTACACTTTAACTATGCCGGGCAAAAGAATAAGACCTATAATTCTTCTCATTACCGCCGAAAGCTTAGGTTTTTCTGATAAAAAAAAGTTGCTCCCTTTCGCCTCCTCGCTTGAACTGGTGCATTCGTATTCCTTGATACACGATGATCTTCCTTCGATGGATAACGACAGCTTAAGGAGAGGAAAACCCACAAGCCATATAGTATTTGGAGAAGCCGCGGCAATACTTGCCGGAGATGCTCTTCTTGCCGAAGCCTTCGTTATGCTTTCCGACAAAGATTATATCCTGGAATTTAATCCTGGAAAAATTATAGAAACAATAAGAGAACTTTCTTATGCCTCGGGAGCCGGCGGACTTGTGGAAGGACAGTTTCACGATGTCGGCTCTTTCGGCGAATCTTTAGAATTAGAAAAAATTGAATATATAAACGAAAAAAAAACGGCAAGCCTTATCGCCGCGGCATGCGCTATCGGGGCAATACTATCGGACAAAGACGAACCGGTCGTATCCGAATTTAAGAAATTCGGGAGCTATATCGGACTATCTTTCCAAGCCGTCGATGATATTCTTGGCATTATCGGAAATAAAGAAATTCTTGGAAAAACGGCGGGCATAGACAAAATGAATAATAAATTTACGATGGCTGAAAATATAGGACTTGAAAAGACCCGCGAATTAATTAAAGAATACAACAAAAAAGCGATGATTCACTTAGAAAAGACCGGAGCCGAAACGAGTATATTTATAGAATTAACAAATTATCTTACGGACAGGATAAATTAGAAAAAATAAATACAAATAATAATAATGATATTAGAAAAAATAAAAAATCCTAACGACGTTAAAACATTACGCCTTGAAGAACTTGATATACTGGCGGGCGAACTAAGGGAAGAAATTATATCCGTCTGTTCTAAAAACGGAGGGCATATCGCTTCCAGTCTCGGCGTTGTGGAACTTACTATCGCAATCTTAAAATCATTTGACATAGAAAATGCCGATAAAATAATATGGGATGTTGGACATCAGTCTTACCCTTATAAAATTCTTACCGGAAGGAAAGAAAAATTCTATACTCTCAGAAAATTGGGCGGAATATCGGGGTTTCCGGCCATCAGCGAAAGTAAATACGATCACTTTGGGACCGGACACGCCGGAACGTCGATATCTGCAGCTCTCGGCATGCACGTCGCAAAAGATTTAAATAATGGATATAGCAATAACGGCAGAGGCAGAATTATAGCCGTTATAGGAGACGCATCAATATCCAACGGACTGGCGCTTGAAGGGTTGAATAATGCCGGTTCTCTAAAAAAAGACATTATCGTTATCTTAAACGATAATGAAATGTCGATATCTAAAAACGTCGGGGCTATTTCTAATTATCTAAATAAGATAATGAGCGGAAATTTTTATCAGGGACTCAGAAAAGAAGCCGAAAGAATGCTTAACTCTATACCTCTATTTGGCTCTCAGGTGGCGAGGCTTGTTTCGAAATTTGAGGAATCTTTTAAAAATCTTATAGGACCAGGCATTATATTCGAAGAACTCGGTTTTACATATATCGGTCCTATAGACGGACATAATATACCCTACCTCTTAGACTCCTTCGAAAATATAAAAAAGATAAAAAAACCTATTCTTTTGCACGTTATCACTAAAAAAGGGAAGGGATATGAACCGTCGGAAAAAAATCCTTCTCTTTTTCACGGAATTTCCGCTTTCGACAAAAACACCGGATTGACTTTAAAAAAATCCGGCAATATCTCGTACGGCGAAATTGCTTCGGACTTTCTTATAAATATTGCCGAAAATAACAACAAGATAATAGCGGTTACCGCGGCAATGCCTGACGGAACCGGTCTTTCCAAATTTTCAAAGGTATTCCCGAACAGATTCTTCGACGTCGGCATAGCCGAAGAACATGCGGCGACATTTGCGGCAGGAGCCGCGTCTAATGGACTAAAACCTTTCGTTTTTATATATTCTACATTTCTTCAGCGTTCTTTAGACCAGATAATCCACGACATATGTCTTCAAAACCTTCCCGTCGTTTTTTGCATAGACAGGGCAGGCATTGCCGGAGAAGACGGCGCAACTCACCAGGGAATATTCGACATATCGTTTTTAAATTTCATACCCAACCTGATTTTTATGTCTCCGCGTAACGAATATGAACTTATGCGTATGATTAAAAGCTCGGTTTCTTACAATAAACCGGTCGCGATAAGGTATCCAAAAGTGGGGATTCCACATTTTCGCCTGCCGGAAGAAAAAAATGTTCCCATTATAAACGAAGGAAAATTCGAAACTTTAATAGATTCGATTCAAAACTTCGTAATAAGCATAGGCGCCCCTCATACCGAAATATTAAAAGATATACTGACGGAAATAAATAAAGATATTACGGAAGAAGAGCAAAAAATAGGTCTTATAAACGCAAGATTTATATCCCCTATTTCTCAGGGATTAATTGCAAAAATAAAAACTGCAAAAAAGATTATGACGGTAGAAGAAAACGTCGAATTTTCAGGTTTTGGAGCAAAATTATTGACTGCCTTAAGCCAGAATACGCGCTTGGTCGATTTAGAATATAAAATCATATCTCTGGGGCATAGTTATATCGAACACGGCTCCCGCAGTGAACTTCTTGCCGTTTCAGGATTTTCTAAAGAAAAATTATTTGATTCTATTAACGGATTTTTTATTATAAACTGTGAAAAAAATAAGGTTAGATATTCTTCTTTCTAATGCATCCCCTGCATTTAATTTTAATTTAACGAGAACAAAAGCATCGTCGTTAATAATGGAAGGTATGGTTTCCGTAAACGGTTTTGTATGCACAAAACCGGGAACTTCAGTGAATCCGGACAGCGCAATAGAAATAAAAGAATCAAGCCCTTACGTATCCAGAGGGGGGCTGAAACTAAAAGGGGCATTAACAGATTTTAACCTGAACGTTAAAGCAAAAAGGGTTATAGATATCGGCGCTTCAACGGGGGGATTTACAGATTGCCTTTTAAAAGAAGAAGCCGATTTTGTTTACTGCATAGATGTGGGTTATGGTCAACTTCATTATTCCTTGAGAAATAATCCGAAAATCAAAAATTTAGAGAATATCAATATAAAATATTTAACCTTTGAAGAGATAGGAGAAAAACTCGACCTTGCCGTTTGCGACGTATCTTTTATATCTCTTACCAAAGTTCTTCCGCATATTTTAAAATTTATCAAAAAACAAGGATTAATACTTTTATTAATAAAACCGCAATTCGAAACGGAAAACAAAGGCATTCTTAAAAAGGGCATAATAAAAGACGAGGGCATATACAAATCAATTATAAATAAAATAAGAGATTTTTCAAAAAATTTAAATCTTACCGTTACCGGAGTAAAAAAATCATGCATAAAAGGGAAAAAGGGAAATACGGAATTTTTCATACTGCTCACGAAAAATCCGTGAAAATCTTTAAAACTCCTTTAGTTTTAGTTTTAATAGTCTTTTGGGTATTTTTTGCAATTTTGCCGGGAAAAGCAAATTCTATTCCTGCACGAAATATTCAATCAAAAACCGTTCCTGTTTTTAACACTGCCGTCGGTTTTATCTATTATTACAATGGGAATTACCCTGATGCGATTAAATATTTTAATAAAGAATCCAAAAATTTACTTAAAAATTCATATTTTAATTATACTCTTGCATCATTATATTTTAAAAATAGGGAATACCGAAAATCTTTAAAATATATAAACCTTGCTCTGAGCCTGCCGTCAAAAAATATAAAAAACCGGCTGACAAAAACTAAAATTAAATATTTAATCCTGAAAGCTAAAATAACGGCAAGTCAAGGCAGTATTAAGCAATCTGCCGAAATCCTTAAACACATTCTGCAAAAAAACCCCTATAATCTTAAAACGCTTTTATTTCTTTCCAATCTCTATATATACAAAAAAGATTTAAAGACTGCTGTTTTTTATCTCAACATTATAAAATTAAACGTCCCGGATAATATAAATGCGTATTATTTACTGTCGAAAATATATATGGTTCAAAACAAAAAGAAAAAAGCCGAACGGAATCTTATAAGTCTCATAAATATCGACCCTTATTTTAAAAAAGCATACTTCAGGCTTGCCGCGATTTATATTCTTACGGGCAGAGAAAAAAAGGCGGTAAATGTCTTTGATAAATACCTTAAAATTAACCCTTATTCGAAAACCGCGATTTATCAGTCGGCAATACTCGAATATACTTTAAAAAATTACCCGGCATCCAGAAAGCATTTTTTAAATTTTATTAACATCGCCAAAAATTTAAAAGATAATTCAAGATTAATAAATAACGCCTATTTCTTTATAGGAATATCCTATATATTACAGAAAAATTATAAAAGGGGACTTATTTATTTAAATAAGCTGAAACCCGGAAGACATTATATAGACGCTAAACTTCAAGAAATAGAAATATACATAAAAGACTATAAAAAAACAGGGGATATTAAATACCCAAAATCTATCAAAGAAATTATATTAAAGATGCTTTCCAATCCAAAACTGAATAAAAACCTAAAGTTTTATTATTTTTCGGCTATTGCCCTTGCGGAGATAAAAGATTACCGTATGTCGAAACATATCATAAAAAAAGGATTATTAAAATTTCCGGATAATACCGCTCTTTTATATGAATTAGGCTCGGCGTATCATGCATTAAAAAAAGACGGAAATGCTTATGAGGCAATGAAAAAGATTTTAAGAATAAATCCTTACGACGCCGAAGCGCTTAACTATATAGGATATTATCTTGCCGTAAAAAATAAAAATTTAAAAAAGGCGGAAATGTTGATAAAAAAAGCTTTGTCTTACGATAAGACCTCTTCTTTTATTACCGACAGTCTCGGGTTCGTGTATTACAGGGAAAAAAAATATACAAAGGCGTTGAAATTATTTAAAGCAGCGCTTAAAAAACTCGGCAAATCGGCAACCGTATTAAAACATACCGGTATGGATTATTTTATGCTCAAAAAATACGGAAAAGCACTCGAATATCTTGAAAAATCCTATAAAATCAAGAAAACAAAAGAGGTTGAAAAGTATATAGTAATAATCAAAAAAAATAAACTTTAAAATTTTTCTAATTTTCTGTAAATCGTTTTTAAGCCGATATTCAGATCGTTAGCGGTTTTAACTTTATTAAAATTGTTTATTTCCAATGTTTTTTGTATAACAATGTTTTCGGCGTCTTCGAGAGTAATCCCAAAAGGTATTTTGATAAAATCGTCCCTTTCCTGCTTAGAAACAAAGGGGTCTGATTTAAAATCAGACCCCTTTGTTTCCTTATCCGAAAGGACAGGAGTCTTTAAATATTTTTCTTTTAAATAATTAGGAAGCAAAGATTCGTCGACGATGCCGCCCTTTGAAACAGCCGTCATATATTCTATAACATTTTTAAGCTCCCTTACGTTGCCAGGGTAGTCATAGCTTAGTAAGAAATCTAATGCCTCTTTGCTTATGCCGGTAACGTTTTTACTGTTTTCGTTAGAAAAATCATATAAAAACCGCTTTATTAGAAGGGGAATATCCTCTTTTCTTTCTCTTAGAGGTATAAGCTTTAAGTTTATTACGTTAAGTCTGTAATACAAATCCTGTCTGAATTCGCCCGTTGAAACCTTTTTTTCTATATCCTGTGATGCCGCTATAATTCTTATGTCTATCTTAATGGTTTTATTTCCGCCGACTCTTTCAAACTCTTTTTCCTGCAATACCCGCAATATTTTAGACTGCGTTTTCAAAGAAATTTCTCCTATCTCGTCGAGAAAAATCGTTCCGCCGTCCGCCATCTCGAATCTTCCTTTATATAAAGAATCCGCTCCGGTATAAGCCCCTTTTTCGTGTCCGAAAAGTTCGCTTTCTAAAATTGTTTCGGAAAGGGCAACGCAATTTACTTTAATAAAAGGCTTGTTTTTTCTCTGGGAATTATTGACTATAATGTTTGCAAGCAGTTCTTTGCCGGTTCCAGACTCTCCTTCTATCAGCACTGTCGAATTAGTGCCGGAAACGGCAATTGCCGTATCGACGATAGCGGTCATTTTCCGGGATGACGTTATTAAATTGCCGAAATTAAACTTTTCGTCGAGTCTTGTCTTTAGTATATTTAATTCGTCGATAAGGCTTTTATTGGATATTATCCGCTTAATTATCAGATCAAGCTCTTCAAGGTTTACCGGTTTCGTTATATAATCGTAAGCTCCAAGTTTTATCGCTTCAACGGCAGTTTTCACCGAACTGAAACCTGTGGTTACTATAACATCGGTATTTTGAATCCTACCGTCTTTTATAGCTTTTAATATATCTAAACCGGTTCCGTCGGGGAGTTTAAGATCGGTAATAATAATATCTATTTTATCTATAGAACCTAATATTTTAAATGTGGATTTAAGACAGTCGGCTTCAAAAACTTTGTGCCCTTTAAAGTTTAAATATTCGAAAAGACCGATTCGGGAAGCATTATCATCTTCAACTATTAATATTACCGCGGATTTTTTGGATGGCTCGTTCATTTTTAATTACTGCAGGTCTTTCATAACTACGGAAATCTTAGTTCCAAGTCCTTTGACCGATTCAATACTCACATTAAACCGGTGGGCATCGATAATTCTTTTAGTTAATGCAAGACCTAAGCCCGCTCCTGTTTTTTTCGTAGTAAAAAAGGGTTCAAAAATCTTTTCAAGCGTTTCTTTTTCTATTCCTGTTCCATGATCTTCTACCGTCAAGGATATTTTATTTAAAATGTAGGAAGAGTAAATTAAAATATCGCCTTTTTTACCGTCGTAAGACTCTGCCGCATTTAATATCAAATTTTTAAATACTTGAAGCATCAAATCCCTATCCATTTTAATATAAATATTTTTATCTACAGAAGCCGAAAAATTCATACCTTTTGATAAAAGCCTGTCCTTAAGGATTTCATATACCTCGCCTATCAATTCTGAAAGATTAACCTCTTCGGGATATATGTCCCGGTCTTTGGTAAAATTAAGTATGTCTTCCATAGTTTGAGCCAACTTCGCCGTTTCAATTTCTATCAAACCGCCGGTTTTTACGATACCGTCTTTATTTAATTCTAAATTTTTAACCTTTTCGGTTAATACTCTGGAATTAATCAAGACGGAATTTATATTGCCTTTAATCTCATGCATAATGGTCGAAGGTATTTCCAGAACGTTTTTTTCTAACGACCTTAAAGCCGATTCCGTATTTGCTTGCGTTTCTATAAGCCTGTAAAAATATATAAACATAAATGCTACCAAACCCAACGACAGTAATAATACTAAAGCAAATATAGAATAAAACGAAGCATCGTTAATGCCGTTAGAAAATGCCGGATAGGCAAGTTTTAATCCGTTATTTCCATTAACAAAAATCATGCCGGATCGCCTAAGGAAGTAAATCGAACTTAAGGTTTTTGAATGTAATGCGTCAAACATTCCTAAAGCGGCATATGCAAAAAAACTGGTCGTTAAGACCATGAGGCCGGTAATAACACTTAAAAGGAAAACTTTCAATTTTTTAGTTTTTGCCTTTTGCATTATCATAATATATTATTTTATTATACTTTCTATTAAAAATCAAAAAATCTTTTTAAACCCAAATCCCGATTTAGAAACTATTTAATAAATTCCAATATCCCGTCATTGCGAGAACCCGTCATTGCGAGCGCAATGACATTATTAAGTAGTTCCGGCAATCCATATATAAAAATTTCTAAATCGGGATTTGGGTTTAGAGGCACTGCGCTTTTTTATACTTTCTATTAAGAATAAGATTTGCGAGTTCTATGTCTTTCCTAATTCTGGCTTCAAGTTCGTTTATATTATCAAATTTAATCTCTTCCCTGAGACGCTCAAGGAAAAAAACCTCTATTTCTTTATCGTATAGATCTTCATCGAAATCAAATATATAAGACTCTATTCTTCTTATAACATCGTTAAACGTGGGATTGGAACCGACATTTGTTACGGAATCGTAAAATTTATCGTTTATTTTGACCTGCGTGACATATACGCCGTCTTTCGGAAACAGCTCTTCTTCAGGAATGATATTTGCGGTGGGAAATCCAAGCTGTTTACCTCTGCCGCATCCTTTCACTACACGTCCGTGAACCGAATAGTCCCTCCCCAGAAACCTTTTGACTGCACAGACTTTTCCGGTAATGACTAATCTTCTTATGAGCGTGCTGGAAATAATCTCGTTATCTATTACGACTGGTTCTACAACCGCAAGCTCAAAACCAAACTCCTTAGAAAGTTTTTCCAATAAAGCTATATTGCCAGACTTATTAGCTCCGAATCCAAAATCATGCCCTACTATAATTTTAAGCGGATTCAATTTTTTTACTATAATGTTTTTAACAAAATCTTCCGGCTCCATGCTTGCAAACTCGGGCGTAAAAGTTATATAAATCAAATAATCTATCCCGGTTTCCCTTATAAGTTCAATCTTTTTTTCGAACGTCGTAATGAGGTTAACTTTAGTTTCGGGATGGATAACCTTTAACGGATGCGGATGAAATGTAAGCACGACGGATACCGAATTTAACTCCGAAGCGGAATCCTTCACCATTTCCATTAATCTTCTGTGTCCCAGATGTATTCCGTCAAAACTACCTATGGTAATTACTGAATTTTTAAACTTAATACCGGCTTGATTTATTTCCAATATTTCCAATTTTTTCAGCCCCTTCGCATTATTTTTATGAAAATATATACTAATCCTAAAACCCAGCCTGTTATTCCCATAATTAAAATATAAAAATGAGAAAACTCGCTTCCAATAAATATAAGAATACCCGAAGAGATTATTACGGATGCAATTAAAAGTCCGTTAGTAAGTCTTTTGCTGGATTTTTCCATTTCTTCCATAAATCCCTCTAATCCCTTGTGGATAAAATCTATCGAAAAATTGTCTTCCGACATCTTTTTAAGTATTTTTTCGGTTCTTTTTGGAAATTCTCCTATTAAGTCTTTATAGTTTTTTAGCTTGTCTATTAAGGATTCTTTAATGTCTTTTGCTTTTTCCTTTTTATCTATCAGGACGTCAAAATCAAAAAACTTGAATCCTGAACCGACAAAAGAAAATTCGGAGTCTAGCATTTTTGCTATAGATTCTATGGGGAGCAGGGCTTTAAACAATAAAGATAGTTCGGGCGGTATGACTAATTTGTTTTTCTGACCGATCTTCAATGTTTCCAAAAGAATCTCCGAACTGTAAATATCTCTGAAGGGCTTATTATAAAAGCTTTCTATAAACTCCATAAGCTCGAATTTAAAAAACTGCTCTTCCTTATCTGTTAAATCGCCCATGCATATTTCTATAAAATGTGATGCCGCTTCTTCATAATTGCCGTTGAAAAATTCTATAAAATACTTCAGAATTTTTTTTCTTAAATCTTTCGTAAGTATTCCTACGGAACCGAAATCGATTATGCCGATTTTCTCTTGATTTATAACGAAAACATTGCCGGGATGCGGGTCCGCGTTAAAGTATCCTATTATAAATATCTGTTTGAAAAAATGATTCAGAAATATTTTAAGAATAATTTTATTATCGAAGCCTCTTTTAGACAGTTCGGTTAAGTCGCTTACTTTTACGCCTTCTATGAAATCCTCCACCAAAAATCCTTTAGAGGAATATTGCCAGTAAATTTTTGGAATTTCTACGGTGTCTTTGTCTAAATTGGATTTTCTTATTTTTTCGGTATATCCGGCTTCCGTCATGAAATCAAGTTCGGATATAATGCTTTTGCTGAATTCTCTAAACAAATCTTCCGCATTGTCGATATAAAGCAGTTCTTTAACGGCATCTTTTACTATAGTTACGATAAAATATAAAACGTCTATGTCGTTTCTGATTATTTTATCTACGTTTCTTTTTTTAATCTTTACCGCAACCGTCGTTCCGTCTTTTAAAACAGCCTTATGAACCTGCGCTATGGAAGCTGAAGCTATAGGCATTTCATCAAACGATGCAAAAACATCTTCTAAATTTTGTCCGGTTTCACTTCTGAATATTTCCTTGATTTCATCGATTTTGTTAAAATCAATTTGAGTGTTGTCCTGAAGTTTTCTTAATTCAACGATATATTTTAAAGGCAGCGCCCTGATTTCCTGAGAAAATACCTGTCCGAGTTTTATAAAAGTAGGACCGAGTTCTTCTAAAGCGTATCTCAGTCTAATTTCCGGCGGAACGTTTTGATAATTGTCAACCGGATAGGTAGCCTTAAGATATTTTTTAAATATAAAAAACCTGGAAAGTCCAACATTGGTAATAATCTGGTAAAAACCGTGCTTTGCAAATATAGAAGCCACCTTTCTAATTCGCTTGAGAGCCCTTATGAACCGTATAAAATTGCCTATTTTCATAATTTATCAATCCTTTGCAAATTTAATAAACCTCAGGTCTATCTCGCGTTTAAGCAGGTCGATTGAATAAACGCTCACATAAGTCCTGTCGCCTATTTTAAATATCTTTCTGCTATGTCTTCCCTTGAGTATTTTAGAGGCGTCATTGTATTCGTAATAATCGTCCGCTATCGTGGAAACATGGACGAAACCCTGAATAAAAAACCCTTTAATATCCACAAAAAAACCGAAGTTTATAACATTTGTAATAAAACCTTCATAAACTGCCCGCGCATTTTTTTTTAAAAATTGCATTTTCTTAAAATCTACATATTCTCTTTCGGCATCGGCAGAAAGTTTTTCTCTTTTTGAAATTGCGTTTGATGCAGATTTTAAATATTCCACATTAAGCCAATCCGGTATTTGTTTAATTTTCTTAGCAGTAATATTGTCACATCCTGCCTCTATCTTGCTACCGTCATCCCCATAAAGAATAAAAGCAAGTATTCTGTGTACCAATAAATCCGCATATCTTCTAATAGGAGAAGTAAAATGTGTATAAGACCTAAGGGCAAGTCCAAAGTGGTGAATATTAACGGGGGAATAAACGGCAATCTTCATAGATCTCAGAAAAGCCTGCTCCAAAAAAGAAGCCAGCGGGGTTTTTTTCAGCTTGTTCAGCATCCTCTGGTAATCTAACGGGTTTTCAAAAGAACTGTGGGTAAACGGTATTTTAAAATATTTTAATATTTTTAAAAATTCTTTAACTTTTTCTTCGTCCGGCCTTTCATGCACTCTGTAAACCGAGGGGGCTTTTCTATTCTCTATAAATTCGGCTACTGCGCAGTTTGCCGTTATCATAAAATCTTCGATTAGATTATGCGCAAAATTTCTTGGTTCGGGAATAACGTTAACAGGTTCATTGTTTTCGTCAAGTTCCACTTTGCTTTTAATCGGGTCAAAATCCAAGCTCCCGTTTTTAATCCTTTTATCCCTTAAAACTTTTGCAAGTTGTTTCATACCTAAAAGTATATCCTTTACAGGGGAAAGTTTTTTATCCAATAAACCGAAAAGTTCCTCGTTTTTATCGCCATTGGTTTCTCGTCCAGGATATGATTTTGCCTCTAATGCCGTCAAATAATTATATACCTCGCTATAAGTCAACCTTCCAAAAGTCTTTATTAATCCTCTATATATTTTTTGATTTTCCGTTTTTCCGGATGATGCATCGATATCCATTTCGCAAACCATCACAAACCTCTTTTTTTGAGGAAGAAGACTGCACAGGTCATTAGATAGTTTTTCCGGAAGCATCGGATAAACACTGCCGGGAAAATATGTGGAGTTGCCCCTTTTAAATGCTTCGGCATCTATATAAGTTCCGTATCTTACAAAATAAGAAACATCGGCTATGGCAACGTACAGTTTGACGATATTTATTTTTTTGGACTTCTTTAAATAAACGGCATCGTCAAAATCTTTTGCATCTTCGCCGTCTATAGTGACAAAAGGCATAGCAGTCAAATCGCGCCTGCCTTTTTCTATATTTTTTTCTTCAAAATCGGAAGAAAATGCTTCAAGTTCTCTTATGGCTTCTTCGGCAAAAGACTTATAGATACTATATTTATTCAAGACAATTTCTTCTTCGACATCTTTCGATTCTATACTCCCTAAAATCTTATCTATCTTCACCATTCTGGAAGATAAATCATCTGTTTCCGGCAAAACGGCGTTTACCATAATTCCGTTTTTTAATTTATCCTTATCTTTAAATCTATGCATATCAAAATAAAACATATCGTCAAACTCAGGTGAAACAGGGGTTAGAATTGCTATATTGTTTTCAACTCTGATTACCGCCTTGAAATTTTTTAAATTTCTTTTTATTATCCTTATAACCCTGCCCCTTCTGTCTTTTGCGGTAGTTGATTTATAACCCGATTTTAATTCTTCCCGCTGTTTTTTCTTTAAATAATATGAACTATCCGGCATCAACTGTAAAATAACGGTATCTCCGAAAATCGCCCCGTTAAGGTCGGAACTCTTTACAAAAATATCTTTTTCTCCAACGGTATCGTCACTTACGAACGCATAATTATGCTTTTTCGTTACTACGGCTCCGTGTATCAGATTTAATTTTTGGGGAAAAATATATTTCTCTCCTTTGGTAAGTATTAAATCTCCGTCACCAACCATTGAATCCAGAATCTTTTTGGCGGCGGAAAGATTTTTTGCCGAAGTTATATTTAATCCATGTTTAATATCGGCAAAAGAAAGCGGAATATCGGACTTTTGAGAAAATAGATAAACGATATTTTCTTTTGTTATTATTTTCATTTACTTTTTTATGCTAATTATTTCAAAATATGATACAATAAAAACCAATACATTATAAATTTATACAATAATAACACTTAGCAAACATTTTTTCATTATAAATATAAGACCTTAATCCCGATTTAGGATTTTATATATATGGATTGCTGGAATTACTTAATAATGTCATTGCGAGCATATCTTTAGTTGCGTTTATAAAACCAACGGTTTTATGCAGGCAAAGATGGGACGAAGTCCAGCGCAGCTAACCAATCTAAAGCGAGATTGCTTCGCTGCGCTCGCAATGACGGGATATTGGAATTTATTAAATAGTTTCTAAATCGGGATTTGGGTAAGACCTTAATCCTTTGTATAATATCGGTATTATACAAGGATTAAGGTAAAAGATAAAAATATTGCAATTAAAGCCGGAATGGCGGAACTGGTAGACGCGCACGGTTCAGGGCCGTGTAAGATTACTCTTGTGGGGGTTCGATTCCCCCTTCCGGCACCAATTATATATATAAAATTAATTC
>JAKASB010000004.1 GCA_021828255.1 bacterium
GTAAATTTATATAATTTAATTATTAAGAGGTTAAAAATGCAGAAAAAGTATTTATTGGCGCCTGGACCTACTCCCGTGCCGGAACGAGCTTTAGCCGAGATGGCGCTTCCCGTCATTCATCACCGCGCTCCGGAATATTCGGTTATACTTCAGGAAGTAAGGGATAATCTAAAATACCTGTTTCAGACCAAGCAAGAGGTTCTGATATTCACGTCAAGCGGAACAGGGGCAATGGAAGGCTGCGTGTCCAATCTTCTTTCTGCGGGAGACCATGCTCTTGCGGTCAGAGGGGGAAAATTCGGGGAAAGATGGTTCGATATTTGCAAAGCATATTCGGTTAACGTAAAAGCTATAGACGTAGAGTGGGGACATACCGTTTCTCCAAAGTCCATCGAAGATGCGTTAAACGAAGACACGGAAATAAAAGCGGTTTACATACAAGCGTCCGAAACATCCACGGGCGTTTACCATCCCGTAAAAGAAATTGCAGATATAATTAAAAAAAGACCAAATGCCATACTTGTCGTAGATGCCATTACCGCTCTTGGCGTAACAAATGTTCCTCAGGACGAATGGGGCATAGACGTGGTGGTAACCGGTTCGCAAAAGGCTCTTATGCTTCCTCCTGGACTTGCGTTTGCTTCTTTGAGCGAAAAGGCTTGGGGTTTTGTCGAGAAATCTACGCTCCCGAAATATTATTTTAATTTTAAAAAAGAAAAAAAATCCCTCGAAAAAAATCAGAATGCCTATACTCCTAACGTTCAACTTATAGTGGGTTTAAGAGAAGTCTTAAGGGAAATTAAGGAAGAAGGGCTGGAAAAAGTTTTCAAAAGACATGCAAATCTTGCTAACGCCGTAAGAACTGCAGTACAGGCAATGGGATTAAAACTTTATACCGTAGATGAACCGTCAAATGCTCTTACGGCGGTTTGGGCGCCGGAAGGCATAGATGCCGGTAAAATAACAAAACTTATAAGAGAAAAATACGGTATTACCATAGCAGGCGGTCAGGATGCCGCTAAAGGTAAGATATTCAGAATAGCCCATCTCGGCTATGCCGGATGTTTTGACGTCATAACCGCTATTTCTGCATTAGAGGCGGTATTGAAAGAACTCGGTTACAAATTTGAAGCGGGCAGCGGACTCAAAGCCGCCCAGGAAGCTCTTTTCGGCGAATAGGTTTTGTAATTAACTATTTACTATTAATTATATATATAATACGGGAGATAAGCGATGTTTAAGGTTATCGTCAGCGATAAACTTTCCAAAGAAGGGATAGATATATTAACTAATACGGGCAAAATTCAGGTAGATGTTAAAACGGGGCTGAAACCGGAAGAGCTTAGGCAGATAATTCACGAATACGACGGCATCGTTATAAGAAGCGCCACAAAGCTTACTCAGGACATTATAGAAGCCGCAAAAAATCTTAAAGTCATAGGAAGGGCGGGCAGCGGCTTGGACAACGTCGATAAAGCGGCTGCAACCGCCGCCGGCATAGTCGTTATGAATACGCCGGGAGGGAATACCGTCACTACGGCAGAACTGACCTTTGCTATGCTTCTCGCTATGTCGAGGTATATACCGCAGTCTTTCCTTTCGATTAAAGAAGGCAAGTGGGAAAAGAGCAAATTTCAAGGTACGGAAGTTTACGGCAAGACTCTCGGCATTATAGGAATGGGTAATATAGGGCAGGCGCTTTATAACAGGGCAAAGTGTTTCGGAATGAATCCGATGGGATACGACCCTCTTTTATCAAAGGAAAAAGCCAAAGAACTTGAAATAAATCTTGTAAGTTTAGACGAAATATATGCAAAATCCGACTATATAAGCGTCCATACCCCTTTAGTAAAAGAAACCAAAGGAATGATAAATAAAGAAACTATATCTAAAATGAAAGACGGAGTTAAGCTTCTTAATATAGCAAGAGGAGGCATAATCAACGAAGCCGATCTATATGAAGCTCTTAAATCCGGCAAGGTTTCCGCATGCGCATTAGACGTATTTGAAATAGAGCCGCCCGTCAACAATCCTCTTTTAACTTTAGATAATCTTATTGCTACTCCGCATCTTGGGGCATCTACCGAAGAAGCCCAAACAAACGTGGCAGTGGCTATATGCCATCAAATTGCGGATTATCTTATAAGCGGCACGATAAAAAATGCCGTCAACGTTCCTTCCGTGACGAAAGAAGAGGTGGAAATCATAGGACCTTATCTGAATTTGGGAGAAAAAATAGGCAGGCTGTTGGGAAACATTATAACGGGCGGAATTACAAATATCAAAATAGATTATAACGGCGCCGTTTCCGCCCATAACACCGGCGCTATAACCCCTAATGTCGTTAAGGGCATTCTTTACCCGCTGCTGGGAGAGGATATAAATTACGTGAATGCAAACGAAGTGGCAAAAAAAAGAGGCATATCGGTGATTGAATCGAAATCTGACCAGGCATTCGACTACACAAGTTCGATATCTATTACGGCAACGACCGATGTTAAAACTTTCAGTATATCGGGGGCAATATTCGGCAAAAAAAATCCATGGATAGTTAAAATGGACGATTATTCTATAGAAGCTATTCCCGAAGGGCACATATTGGTTATATTCAATCTTGACAGACCAGGCGTTATCGCATCAATAGGAAAGGTCCTCGGTAAGAATAAAATCAATATTGCAAGAATGCATCTCGGAAGGCATTTGGATAAGGCTGTCTCGATATTGCAATTAGATTCGGCGGTTGACAATGCCGTAATTAATGAATTAAAAGCCGAGCCAAACATAACCGAAGCTAAATATTTAGAATTATAGTGAACAGAAAAAATTCGATAATTCCTTCCCAGCCGCCCCAGGGGACAAGGGATTTTCTTCAGGGAGAAACGGAATTAATAGACAGAACCGCGGATATATTGCTGGAAGAATTTTCAAAATGGGGATACAGCAAGGTTATAACCCCAAGCATAGATTTTTTAGACGTGTTTTTAATGAGCTCGGAAGTTGCCGAACTGTTTAAAGTTGCCGATATAAGCACCGGAGAGATGTTATCTTTCAGGAGCGATTTTACTCCTCAAATAGGCAGGCTCAGTTCCGCTTTAAAAAATTCCATCGTCCTGCCGTATAAGTTTTCTTATAGCGGTCCCGTTCTGAGAAATTTCGACCCGGTTCTCGGCAAGCCTAGGGAAATATGGCAAGTCGGAGCGGAATTAGTCGGGCCGGAAAGTCCCGAAAGCGATGCCGAGCTTATAATTATGGGTATCGAGTCGCTTAAGCGCCTTAATATAAAAGATTTTAGCGTGGACATAGGGAATGTCGAATTTTTTAGAGGGATAGTTTCGGACATAGAAGCGCCCTGCAAAAAAAGAATAGAAGAATTTATATTAAGGAAAGATTCTTCCGGCTTGCATGATTTTCTTGGCGGCATATCTTTGCCTTCCGGCAAAAAAGAAGCTATAAGCGAGCTTCCTTTTATATTCGGAGAAAAATCAGTTATTAAAAAGGCATGGAAAATGGCTTGCAACGAAGCATCGCAAAATGCTCTGGAGAATTTAGAGCGGGTTGTTTCTTATATAAAGTCATATAAGCTTGAAAAATATATCACTATCGATTTAGGCGAGATACGGGGACTGAACTATTACACCGGAACGATTTTCGAATGTTTTGCGCCATATGTGGGTTATGAAATTTTTGGGGGAGGCAGATATAATAATTTAATAGGCAGGTTCGGGGAGAATTGCGCAGGAGCCGGATTTGCCGTAAATTTAGATATTTTATGCAAATATGCCGCTTGCACCGCTTGCGGTTATAAAGGGAAAGATTACCTTGTTTTCAATAAGTCTATGGATAAAAAATCGGAAGCCGAACTTATTATATTTTTACGGAAAAAAGGCTGTACCGCCGAATCTAATTTTATGAATTATGGATATCCCGATGCCGTAAAATATATGAAAGAAAATAGTATTAAAAATATTATATATATGAACGAAAATAAAATCTTGTTAAAAAATATTTATACGGGTAAAGAAAAAAATTTTAAAACCGTTTCCGATATTAAAAAATACTTAAAAAATAATTAATCTAAATTTAAATAAAATATTTATGAGAAAAAAAAATATTATTGTGGTCGGTCTTCAATGGGGAGACGAAGGAAAAGGGAAAATAGTAGATTTGCTGGCCAAAGATGCCGATATAATAGCCCGCTACCAGGGAGGGAATAATGCGGGGCATACCGTCGTAAGCGGAGATTTAAGCCTTGTATTCAGACTTGTCCCTTCAGGAATGTTAAATGAGGAAAAAATTTGCATTTTGGGCAACGGGGTCGTTATAGACCCGGTAGTGCTGTTGCAAGAGCTTGAAGATTTAAAGGCTATAGGGATAAATATCAAAGGCAGGTTTTTTATTTCATACAAGTCGCATATTATAATGCCGTATCATAAAAGATTAGATATAGCGAGAGAAAGATTGAGAGGCGCAGGCATGATAGGGACTACCGGAAGGGGAATAGGTCCTGCGTATGAAGACAAGGTTGCAAGGCTCGGTATCCGCGCCATAGATTTGCTTAACAGGGACTTGCTATATAAAAAAATTGTTTTAAGCCTTAAAGAAAAGAACTATCTGTTTAAAAACGTTCTCGGCGAGGACATATTCAATCCAGGCGATTTAATAGAAGAATATTTAAATTACGGCGCAAAAATTCAGGAATTTTTAATAGATTCTTCAATATTTATCGATGAACGGCTTGATAAAGGATTTAACGTCATGCTTGAAGGGGCGCAGGGAACATTTCTCGATGTCGATCACGGCACATATCCTTATGTTACTTCGTCTAACACCGTCGGCGGTTCCGCTCTTTCCGGCATCGGTCTGGGACCTACGAAAATAGACGAGGTAATCGGCATTACAAAGGCTTACACGACAAGAGTAGGGGAAGGTTATTTCCCGACGGAACTCAAAGGGGAGGAAGGCAGGATAATAAGGGATAAGGGAGAGGAGTTCGGCTCCGTTACCGGAAGACCGAGAAGATGCGGCTGGTTTGACGTTAACTTAATTAAAGAAGCGGGGCGTTTAAACGGCGCTACCGGAATGGTGGTGACAAAACTCGATGTTTTATCGGGATTGGGAAAAATCAATATATGCACCGGCTATATGCTGAACGGTTCTATTATAAACCATCTGCCTTTTTCTTCCGCCGATTACGATAAGGCAATCCCGGTTTATGAAGAAATGGAAGGATGGAGCGGCGATATATCAAGCATAAAATCATTTAAAGACCTCCCCGTTAATTCCCAGAAATATATTCTTAAAATAGAAGACCTTACGGGTTTGCGGATCAATATGTTGTCCGTCGGTAAAGAAAGAATGCAGACTATAAATTTAAAAAATATTTTTTAGGAAGGCTAATTGTATTGTGGACAATTTTTTAATACGGCTTTGTCGCAAGACTATTCTCTAAATGTTCGTTATATGGCATATCAGTCATATTTGACCGCTCCGCACTTTTTATATCAGCTAAACGGTTTAGACTATTCATTTGCCGGCAAGACCGTTGCGGATATCGGTACAGGCGTGGGGATATTGCCTTATTTATTAAAAGATAAAAATCCTTCAAAGATTATAGGCATAGATTTAGATAGAAATTTTTTAAATGCCGCGCGTTATTTAGCTAATGCCGAAAATATGGGTTATATAAATGCCGACGGCTGTAATATACCCGTTAAAGATTGTGCTTTCGATGCAGTTTTTGCAAGATATGTTTTTCAGCATGTCAATTTGTCCGGTATTTTTCTTTCGGAAATTAAAAGAATAATTAAGGAGGGCGGATTATTAGTTATAGTTGATATTGAAGACGATATGAATATATTTTATCCCGATTTGCCCAAAAGTTCCAAAAAATTATTTGGGATTTATTCTGAATATCAAAAACTAAAAGGCGGGGACAGGTTTATTTCCAAAAAATTACCGGCTTTTTTATCATCATGGGGATTTAAGGATATAGAAATAAAACCATATGCGCTAATGTTTTTTAAAGGCAGAGGCGAAAGTTCAAAACCCGAAGCATTAAAAAACGCTTTCTTATTGCTTCAAAACGAATTGGAACTTGTAAAAGAAGATCTTCTATCCAGAAAATTGATCGGCTCCGTAGAATTTCATAAAGGGTTAAATGATTATTTTAAATTTTTAAATTTGGAAGACAATTTGCTGATTTCAAAAACCGAATTTTTAATTACATGTAAAAAATAATAAAATGAATAATAACATGAAAAGTGAACTGGGTGCTTTTATTGCGATAAACAACAGAGAAATTTTGAAATTTATAAGGCAGAAGTCGAGACTTATTACGGATCTTTCCAGACCGGTAATATGGCTTTTATTCGTAGGCTACGGAATTTCTACAATGGTTAAAATTAAAAGCGGTTCGTATATGCAGTTCATTTTTCCGGGCATACTTGTTATGACGGTTCTTTTCAGGTCTATTTTTTCTTCGATATCTATAATTTGGGATAGGGAATTCGGCGTTTTAAAAGAAATACTTGTTTCCCCGGTTTCAAGAAAGACGTTTGTGCTTGCAAAAATTACTTCCGGCGGTATAGTAAGCACTGCCCAAGCTCTTATAATGCTGGTATTTGCGCCGTTTATCGGAATTAAATTGACTTTAACGGTTTTCATATTGACGGGGCTCTCTCTTTTTTTAATTTCGTCCGCAATTACGGCATTCGGCATAGTTATAGCTTCAAAAATGACTTCTTTCGAAGGATTCAATTCAATTATAAACTTAATAGTCCAGCCTATGTTTTTTGTGAGCGGGGCGCTTTATCCGATAAAGAGGTTCCCGGATTTTTTAAAAATACTTGCGTATATTAATCCCGTTACTTATTCGGTCGATTTACTGAAATACATCCTTTTTTACAATAAAAAAATAAATTTATTCATACCCGAAACCCCTATTGTCTGGGACCTTATTTTCATTTTATTATTTATGATTCTAATGATTTTTCTTTCTAACTATTTTTTTGAAAGAGAAGACAATTAAAAATATGAATATGAGAATGAGTTTTTTAAATATTTTTAAAAAATCTATAAGGAAAATAAAAGTAAAAAAGTCTTTAGAAAAAAAGGGCTTTGTAATATTTCAGATAGACGGTCTTTCTTATGAGGCTTTAAAAAAGGCATTATCGCTTAATTTAATGCCCCATTTAAAAAAGATTATAGGGTCAGATAAATATTATTTCAAGAAATATTTTACCGGGGTTCCGAGCGATACGCCTTTTTTTCAAGCAGGGCTTTTATACGGGGATAACGATAATATTCCGGGATTCAGATGGATAGAAAGGGAAACAGGGCAGGAAATAATATTTAAGAAGCCTGAAAGTGCGGGGTATATAGAGGAAATGCTTGCAAAAAATAATGCCAATCTTTTAAAAGGCGGCTCCAGTTACGTTAATCTATTTTCCGGCGGAGCTTCCCGTTCAACTTTCACACTTTCCACATTTTCCGTCAGATATTTATTCAAAAAAAAAGTTCGCAATTTTGATATTTTTATAATTTTTGTTTTTCATATTTTTACTCTTTTTAAAACATTTTTTTATGTTTTTTTTGAAGCTTTATTCGAAATTGGGGAAAGGGTAGTAGATGTAGTAAAAAACCGCGAGGTTCGTCCCGAAGGTTTTTTTCCTTTTGCGAGAGCAATGTCTAATGTTATATTTAAGGAAATTGAAACATTCGGAGCCATAATGGATATATCTAGAGGGGTGCCTTCTCTATATCTTGATTATATAGGTTACGACGAACTCTCCCATCATAGGGGACCTTATTCATTTAGCGCTTTAAGGACATTAAAAGCTATTGATAGAAAAATATACCATATTTATAAAGAAATATCAGTATCGGAAAGAAAGTACGATTTTTTTATTATATCCGACCACGGGCATACGCCGTCGGTTCCTTTTTCAAGATTAAATAAAGGTAAAATGTTAAGGACCGTGATTCAGGATTATATCGACAATCGAGATTTTGAAATTTATGAATTCGATACAGGCTATAATGCGGTTTTTAAAAGATTGTTTTTATATACCGGCGATTTTTTTAGAAAAGGGACATGCAGTAAAATTTTTAATAAGTTTACCGGCAGCCTTGAATTGCGGAAAAGGTATAAGTACAATGAAAAATTAGATTGGGCAACAAATAAAATAATTTATATTATGGATTCAGGACCTATGGTAAATATATACTTTTCAGGCAGGTCATATAGAATGTCCGTCGAAGAAGTAGAAAAAAAATTCAGGGGATTGATAAAAATGCTTGCGGACAGAAATGGGATAGGATTTATAGCGGGTATTAATAACAACGGAGAAGCGGTCATTTACGATAATATCGATAAAAAATTTTATAAATCTTCATATTATTTGAATGATCATAAAAATATATGCCCTACTATGAAACATATTATGGATAATTATAAAAACATTAAAGAAAGGCAGGCTGCGCTTTTATCTTTAGAAAAATTTTCTAAATTTAAAAATTCGGGAGATTTAATATTATTCGGCGAATATGACGGTAAGAATATAACTAATTTTGAAAACCAGATGGGCGCCCACGGCGGTATAGGCGGAGAACAAAATGACCCTTTTGCGGTTTGGAGCAAAGATGTTCCGTTCGATTTTGCATCGGTTAATAATTCTTGTAAAATTTATGAATTTTTGTATAATAAGTATGTAAAGTAATTTTTTTAATTTATATTCATAGTCTATGTCCGAATTAAGACAGGACCCTACCACAAGAGAATGGGTTATAATCGCTACCGAAAGAAGAAGAAGACCGCACGAGTTCGGAAGCGATTTTTCATCCAAAAAAGATAAAACCGCGAATCTTCAAGAATATTCTAAGGACTGTCCCTTTTGTTCCGGAAATGAGTATCTTTCGCCTCATGAAACGGCATCGTATAGAACTTTCGGAACAAATCCTAACTCTAAGGGATGGTGGGTCAGGGTCATTCCTAATAAATTTGCCGCGCTCTCCCTTGATTTTGAAGAAAATGTCCAAGTATATGAAGGAGTGAGAGCCGTTAATCCAGATTTTTCCGGATATTTTTTTCCAAGAGCTACGGAAATTTTTAGAGCAAAACCTGGAATCGGCGCACATGAAGTTGTTATAGATACGCCCAAACACAATGAACAGCTGCCGTTTTTTTCCGATAAGCAGATACAGGAACTTTTCTTAATGTATAGGGAAAGATACTTGAATTTACGTGTCAATCCTAAGTTCAAATATATTATAATATTCAAAAATAGCGGCGCTAATGCGGGGACCTCGATCGTTCATTCCCATTCGCAAATTATTGCCACCCCTATAATTCCTCTTACTTTAAGAAACAATATCTCTCAAGCAAGATTTTATTACGACGAGGTCGGCAGATGCATATTCTGCGATATGATACAGGCAGAAATTGTGGACGGAAGGAGAATTATACTGCAAACCGATGATTTTATAGTTTTTCATCCGTTCGCTTCCACAAGCCCCTTCGAAACATGGATAATGTCTTTATCGCATGAACCATGTTTTTCGGGTATATCTATCGATAAAATTAAAGCCCTTGGGATTATCGTCAAAAAAGTTCTTAAGGGTATGTATGATGCATTAGGCGATCCAGACTATAATTTTATATTTAACAATCCGCCTATAGCCGATGAAAAAGAAGATTATTATCACTGGAGCTTGAGGATTATTCCCAGATTAACAATGAAAGCAGGCTTCGAGATTGGAACCGGTATGTCCATAAATACTGCTATTCCCGAAGAGACCGCGGAATTTATGAGAGGCTTTTTAAAATTTTAAAACAATATAATTCTATAATTTTTGATTTAGACGGAACATTAATAGACTCTTTCGAGGCTATTAACGATGCTTTCGATGCAGTATTTTCTAAATTCCAAAGCAGAAACATAACATTCGAGGAGTCTAACTCTTACGTGGGTGTTCCGCTGGAAGGTCTTCTGGGGAAACTTTTCGGGAAAGAAAACGAAGAAGAAGCGATAACTATTTTTAGAAACAGATATAAAGAGGTATGTTTTGAAAAAACATCTTTAATGAAGGGAGTAAGAGAACTTCTTTTATGTCTCAAGGAGGAAAGAAAGTCTTTAAGTATTGCGACTAATAAAACAGGTTCAATATCCAGAAAGTTACTGGAATATTTGGGGATAGACGGACTTTTTGATTATGTGTACGGGGTATTTGACGGACTTGAAGGAAAACCTTCGCCTGAAATGATAAATAAAATTGTCGAAAAAACTGCTATCCCTAAAACATCTACAATATTAATAGGCGATTCCCCGATAGATATAATGACCGCAAAAAATGCAGGCATTCATATTTGCAGCGTAGCTTCGGGGAATCATACTTTTGAAGAGCTAAAAACATATAACCCCGATTATCTATATGCCGCAATATCTGAATTAAAGCGTATCGATAAAACCGGTGGGCGCGGTTAAATGATTCGAATCGGAGAAATAAATTATCTTAATGTGTATCCGATATATTATTATTTAAAAAAGGCGCTTAAAAATGATAATTTTATGAATTTTGTTCCGGGTAACCCCGCTTTTTTAAACAGAGAACTGGGAACGGGGAATATAGATATCAGCCCTTCATCTTCTTTTTATTATATCTTAAATTATAAGTATTCGCATATATTTCCGAACCTTTCAATAAGTTCCAAAAAAAAAGTAAAAAGCATTTACCTTTTTTCCCCAAAGCAAGTAGAAGATTTTAATGAAAACGAAACAATTTATGTTACCCCCGAAACGCTCACATCTATAAATCTTTTGAAGGTTTTACTCGCCGAAATGTATAAAATGGATTTAAATAAAATAAAATTTACAACTTTAAAGTCAAACGATGCATTAGAACTAGAACTCGGTGCGGTTTCCGGCGGTCAGGCGATAAAAGACGGGATTTTTTTACATATTGGAAATAATGCCTTAAAGTTAATAAAGCATATTCCGGAAGATTGCTTTGCTTACGATCTGGCGGATTTATGGTACAAATATACCGGATATCCTTTTGTTTTTGCGCTTTTTATTATAAACAAAAAGGCTTACGATAAAAATAAAAATGAATTTGATATTTTATATGAATTTCTTATAGAATCAAAAAAAACAGCCGTTTTGGGGTTCAGAGAGGCTGCGCTGTCTATATTGGAATTAGATGAATATAAATTTATATCTTACGAAGAACTTATCGACTATTGGACGGAATGTTTAAGTTTCGATTTTGGAAAAAACGAAATTAGAGGATTTAATCTTTACTCGGAATTATTATATAAAAATAAATTAATATCATCTATCCCGGAACTTAATTTTGTTTAAAATTACTTTTTGCCTCCGGTATTATAAAAGAAAATATAAAACCGTTGCCGAGGCTGCTTTTAATTATTGCCCTGCCTTGAAGAAGTTTTAACGTATGTTTTACGATTGCAAGACCTAATCCGGTTCCTTTATGGGCATCGTTATGGGAACTATCGACCCTGAAAAATCTTTCCCCGAGCCTAAAAAGATTAGTGTAGTTAACGCCTTTTCCGTCATCTTCTATCGAAAAGAAAAAGAATTTCCCGAAGTCTTCTTTAGTTGGAAGATTATCCCATAAAACCGAAGTGTCTTCCATGTTTGAAATGAAATAATCAGCGGCTTTAGAGTCCGCAATGTATCCTTCAAGCTTAATCGTTCCACCGTTGTCGGTATATTTAACCGCATTCTGAATTAAGTTTGTAATAATTTGATTAATTTTTACAGGATCGGAAATAAATGAAATATCAGTTATATTATTAATTATGGTTAGATTTTTTTCTTTTATTTCTTTTTCAAATAAAATCAATGAATGGTCTATGCCGGATTTAATATTGATTTTTTCATATTTTACCGGAGATTTTTCGGTTTCTATATTAGCCAGGGTTATCAGATCGTCGATTAAATAATTAAGCCGTTTTGCATGGTGGTCTATTATATCGATAAACTTCATTCTAACATCCGGATTATCGATAGCTCCGTTTTTTAATGTTTCCGTAAAACCCATTATTGCGGCTATAGGGGTTTTTAATTCATGGGATATGTTTTGAATAAATGCCGCCCGTGCGTTTTCTATTTTTTGAAGATATGTTATATCTCTGATAATAACGGCATATTCATTAGAAGATTCTATCTTTAATATAATACAGTTAATTATTTTTTCTTCTGCCCTATCGTAGTATGAAATTTTCTTTTCGATAAATTTAAAATTTATATCTGAAACGGCATTGTCTATTAAAGAATTTAGCTCTAAATTTCTTGTTAAGATATCGAATTCTTTAATATTTGACTGGATTTTTATGGATCTCATATTTTTATTAAAAGCGCCGTTAACAAATAAGATATTTTTTCTGCCGTCAATAATTGCCAGACCGTCCATTATATTGTTTAATATGTATAAATAATTTTTTATTTCATCTTGATATTCTTTAAATTTATTTTTAGTAAATAATATTTGTATATTTTTATATAAAAAAATATACAAAAAGAATAAAAATAATGATAATATTAAAATATAGAATATAGCCGAAAAAGGATAGCTCATAACCAAAATTCTATAATATATTGCAAATAATTTCTATTAAAATCATGAGAAGAAAAATAATAAATAAAAAGATTAATATTTTTACAATATCTTTTCTGTCTTTTATAATTCTATCACTATCCGTTTCAGGTTCTTACGGATTTTTGACTGATGAGATTGCCGCTTCCATAGGTAATACGCCTATAACTTTAAATGAATTATATTTTTTATATAATTTTAACATGGTAAATAATTTAAAATACCGCAACATTAATAAAACCATATCTGACGGCAAATTAAAACATGCTCTGAATCTTTATATAAACAGGATGCTAATTTTAAAGCAGGAGGAAAGAACCGGAGGATTATCGATATCCGAAAGTCAGGTTAATAAATTAACTGCCGGCTTTGAAAGAAAATTTAAAATACTGCATAAAAGAATCGGCTTTAATTTATTTTTGGCAAAATTCGGGTTAAATAAAACCTCTTTTCATACTTTCGTAAAAAATATTCTAATTGAAAAAATTTTTATAGGCGAACAGCTTCATTTTTTCTTGTTCACTTTAGAAAACAGCGGAAAAATTGCGCATGGCGCAAGGCAAAAATACAATAAAGAATTGTCTCTAAAACTAAAAAATTTACTGTTAAGCCTGAAAAGACATGCCAAAATCGAGATAAACGATAATTTTAAACTGAATAAACATGTATGATTTAAAGGTTTTATCGGGTTTCTCATCGGCTCATGCCCTTAGAGGTTATAACGGAAAATGCGAAAACATTCACGGTCATAACTGGCATGTTGAACTTATAGTATCTTCAGGCACGTTAAATGAAATAGGCCTGGTAATAGATTTTAAATTGCTTAAACAATATCTTAATGAAGTGATAGAAATGCTTGACCATAAATTCATTAATGAAACCGAATTTTTTAAAGAAGTAAATCCTTCTGCCGAAAATATTGCCAGATATATATATGAAGAGTTCGAAAAAAAAATAAAAGTAAATAAAATCTTTAATATAGCCGTTAAAAGAGTTGACGTTTATGAAACTAATTCTTCCATGGCTTCTTATTATAAAATTGATTGACTAAAGTTTATTAATAATGTATTAAATATATTAAAGTGTTTTAAGATGATTTTTATATAATTTAAAATTAACTTATTAGATTCCGGCAAATATTATTTTTGTGAATAAAAAAATTATCTATTACATCGTTATTTTAGTTTTTATAGCTTCTGCATTAGGAGTTTTTTTGGTTTACAAAACTCTGAACACAAAAGAAAAAAGGATAGACTCGGCAATAAGCGTAAGGCTTAATAAGCTTGAGAACATTCAGAAACATATTGCCGAAAGCATAAAGGGTATTAAAAAAATTGGGTTGCCGGTTCTTAGATACGGATATTCTTTTAATGAGAACGATAGTTATTTTATTTCTGAAATAGTAAGGGCTTCTAAAAAATACGGTATAAAATTAGGTTATGTTAAATTAATTCATGCAAATAAAAATAAAAATGCGGTTGTTTATTTATTTAAAGCATCCGGTTTTGGAAAGCCCGCGGATATTTATTCGTTTATTAAGACGCTGGAATATAATTATAAAATAGAATTAAAGAAGTTTTATATAAGCAAAAATTTCAATAAAGACGGCCATGTTTCTTTTTCTTCCCTTTTAGCGGTATACGTAATAAACAAGCCTGAAATATTATCCGGTATCGTAAAACTAAAAGCTAATCTTTTGCCCCCCGATAATTTTGGAATGATAAATCCGTTTGTTAATGTTCCGAAGGCAAAAAAAATATTAACAAGACGGAAAAAAATAAAGGTAGCCGAAAATGTCTATAAAAAATTATCGAAAGAATCTAACATAAAAAAATCTGATTTTTATAATAAAAAAGGGGTTTCGTTTTTTGAGAAAAATAATTTCAATAAAGCATTGGTAATGTTTAAAAAGGCTGTTATGTTAAATCCCAATAATTATATGGCGCTATCCAACGAAGCTCTTGTCGGCTACGAGACTAAAAATTATAACGAATCTATATTTTATGCAAAAAAGGCGCTGAACCAAAAAAAATTATGGCAGACTAATTTTATTTTAGGATTGGCATACTTACGTAGCGAAAATTTTTCTAAAGCAGAATATAATTTTAAAGAGGCTTTAAAATTAAACCCTTCGAATGGACAGATTAAATATTATTTAAATATTTCAAAAAATGGACGATAAATATGTAATAAAAATATACATACATAATTATCATTTTATAGAGGAAATCCAATTATGAATTTAAATGTAAGAAAAGCGGTAACTTATCGTATCATCCTGCTTCTAATTTCTATTTTAATTTTATCGGCTTCTACGGGGGCATATGCATTTACCACGATAACTATTCTGCCGGGAAAGTTGAATAATTTTAGAATACACGTTCCCACTATGGTATCTGCAGGGAGCAAATTCACGGTTAAATTAGTAGCATTGGACGATTACGGCAATGTGATTACCGATTTTGCAAATAAATACGAAGGACTTAATATAAGAGTTAACATCGGAAATAATAATAGTACGGAAGAGTTAGACATTCCCGCATCGGAATTTAAAAACGGAGCAGTTCATTTTGATTTATCTTATAAAAAGGCAGGGAATATTACAGTTTCTGCTTTATTTGAGGGCGTTAAAAATATTAGTCCAATTATATATGTCGCTGCAGGTCCTTTTCATAATTTAAAAATAGTGACGCCTCGAAAAGCGTCGGCAGGAGAACCTTTCAACGTTAAAGTTTATGCAGTGGACCAGTACGGCAATCCTGTCCGTTTTATGCCTAAGCCAAACGGAGATATAAAAGTTTATCTTACGGGAGATAATTTCAAAGTTCGTCCAAGAATTATACCGGCAAATTATATTAAAAACGGCTCAGGCAAATTCAGCTTTATTTCTGATAGAGCAGGCTCAAGCCGGCTTAATTTTGAAGTGGATTATGACGGAAGCAGCCATGTTTTTATCAGTAAAAATATCGATATCTACCCATCCTATTTCAATAAATTTCTTATATCTACCAATATAGCAAAAGTTCCGGCAGGAAAACCTTTTATAATTAAAATTGTTTCCGTAGATAAATACGGAAACGTAGTAAATGACATAAATAAAATAAAAGGGAAGGTTAAATTGGTTTTGATTTCAAAAAGCGGGATAGAAAGAAGCAGCCTGTTTAGTTTTAAATCTTTCGATAAAGGCATTGCTTTAGTAAAAACCGTATTTAACAGGGTCGGCACATTTTCTATTTATGCGAAACCGGAAGGGATAAATTTTAAAAAACTTAAAATGCGTTTGCCCAAGGTTAACCAGAAAATACGGGCTAAAAGTCTTCTCCTATACAAGTAATAAAAATTCATATTCACTCAAATCCCGATTTAGAAATTTTTATATATGAATTACCTGAATTGCTTATTGGAATATATAAATATTTTCTAAATCGGGATTTGGGATTCACTTTTTCTATTTAAAAAAAAATAAAAAAGTATTATAATAATTAGGTTAGTCCGTAATATTTAAGGCGGCATAGCCAAGCGGTAAGGCAGAGGTCTGCAAAACCTTTATACCTCGGTTCAATTCCGAGTGCCGCCTCCATCAATATATTTATATTTTGATATTTTGCGAGGTATTAAACAATTATGTATGAAATTGTCGGTAAAAAAAATCTCGGGGAAGGAATAAATTTATACAATATATCTGCTGCGGATGTTGCATTAAAAGCGTTGCCTGGACAGTTTATAATTCTAAGGGTTAATAAAAACGGGGAAAGAGTTCCAATCACCATAGCTAATTCCGACAAAAACAATAAAACAGTCACTATACTGGTTCAAACGCTTGGAAAAACAACGCATTTGCTCAGCGAACTTAACGTCGGCGACAGTTTAGCCGATGTAGTAGGTCCGCTCGGCATTCCTACGGAAATAGAAAAGTTCGGAACGGTAGTCTGCATTGGCGGGGGCTTTGGAATCGCCGCAATTTATCCTATAGCCAAAGCGCTAAAAGAAGCCGGTAATAACGTTATTTCGATAATAGGAGCGAGAAGCAAAGGACTTCTTTTAATGGAAGGCGAAATGAGGTCGGCAAGCAGTGAAGTCCTTATCGCCACAAACGATGGAAGTTACGGCACAAAAGGAATAGTTACGGATGTTTTGAGGGAACTTATTTACGATAAAAAAATACAAATAGACAGGATTATTGCAATAGGACCGGTAATTATGATGAAAGCAGTCAGCGACCTTACGAGAGAAAAATCTATTAAAACAATGGTAAGTTTAAATCCTATTATGATCGACGGAACAGGAATGTGCGGCGCATGCAGGGTCCTTGTCGATAAGAAAACGAAATTCGCCTGTGTGGATGGTCCAGATTTCGACGGACATCTTGTCGACTTCGATAATCTTATGAACAGGCTTAAATTTTACAAAGAGGAGGAAAAGGCTTCTTACGAATGTCATATGAAGCAACATCATAACGGATAACCGCTGATAAATTTTATATAATTCAGATAGGAAAATAAAGAGATAAAGATATGGATAAAATCGCAGATACAAATGAACAAAACTCCTTAGGAAATAAAGAAAGGCTCAAAATCAAAAGACATGGGATGCAGTGTCAGTCTCCCGAAGAAAGAAGGCATAATTTTAAAGAAGTACCCTACGGGTATTCTTCCGAAGAAGCTATCGAGGAGGCTAAAAGATGTATTCAATGCAAAAGACCTTACTGTATTGAGGGATGTCCCGTCAATATCGATATTCCTGCTTTCCTCAAACTTATCGAGGAAGGGGATTTTCTGGGTGCGGCGAAAAAAATTAAAGAAACTAATTCTTTGCCGGCTATCTGCGGCAGAGTCTGTCCCCAAGAAGATCAGTGCGAAAAGGTTTGCATCATAGGTAAAAGAAAAGACACGCCTTCCGTTGCTATAGGAAATTTAGAAAGATTTGCCGCGGATTATGAAGCTAAATACGGCGATATTTATGTCGAAGTTAATATGAAAAAAGATAAAAAGATTGCCGTAGTCGGCGGGGGACCTGCCGGATTGACGGTAGCGGGAGATTTATGCAAGATGGGTTATTCCGTTTCTATATTTGAAGCTCTTCACGAAATAGGCGGGGTTTTAATGTACGGAATTCCCGAATTCCGTCTTCCCAAAGAGATTTTATTAAGAGAATTAAAGGTTCTTGAGGATATGGGCGTTGAGATATTTACGAATGAAGTAATAGGAAAAACCATAACAGTCGATGAACTGCTTGGTGAAAGAGGTTATAGCGCCGTTTTTATCGGAACAGGCGCTGGAACGCCTAAGTTTCTTAACATACCCGGAGAAGAATTTAACGGCGTTTACTCCGCAAACGAATTTCTTACCCGGGTTAATTTAATGAGGGCGTATAATAAATCGGAATTCGATACCCCTATTAAATGTGGTAAAACATTAGTTGTTTTTGGAGCCGGTAATACTGCAATGGATGCGGTAAGAACAGGTTTAAGGCTCGGCTATGAGGATGCAAGAATTTTTTATAGAAGGTCTAGAAAAGAAATGACGGCAAGACTCGAAGAGGTTCATCATGCCGAAGAGGAGGGAATTAAGTTTGAATTTTTAATAAATCCAGTTAGATTTATAGGAGATGAAAATCATAACGTCACGGCAGTGGAATGTGAACGTATGGAACTGGGAGAACCCGATGAAAGCGGCAGGAGAAGACCTATTCCGATAAAAGGCTCGGAGTTTGTTACAAATATAGATGCGGCGGTTATCGCTATAGGAACTAACGTGAATCCTATCGTTCCTTCTTCTACGCCCGGAATGAATTTAAATAAATGGGGTTATATAATCGCGGACGAAAATACCGGAAAAACTACAAAAAAAGGTGTTTTTGCCGGCGGTGATATAGTTACCGGCGCTGCAACTGTTATACTTGCAATGGGGGCGGGGAAAAAAGCGGCGGTCGCAATCGATAAATATTTAGAAACAGGTATATGGTAAGTATAACATGGTAATATACCACGGCAATTTTGAAGAAAAAAAAGAAAAAAGGTGTCAGATTTATTTTTTTTGTTTTGCGGAATAGGAATAAATAAATCTGACACCTTTTTTTACCTTTTTTTATGTAAAATCGGGATTTGGGTTACATCGTAATATTTGACAAATTTTGTTATTTATGAGATATATTATATATTCGTCATATTCGTTTAATCGCCGCATTTTATGCAACCTGATTGCCGGGGTGGCGGAAGTGGTAGACGCAAGGGACTTAAAATCCCTCGGAACTTAGTTCCGTGCCGGTTCGATTCCGGCCCTCGGCACCATATTAAGTCATAAAAAAATTAACAAAATTCCTCCTTATGGATAACAAATTAGAAATAATAAACGAAATAGACAAAATCTTCGAAGAGGCGCAAAAATCGCTTAATTCTGCAAAGGATTTAAACGAACTTGACATTAGTTTTCGTTTTTTTACCGGAAAAAAGGGTAGGTTAACCGAAATTATGCATAATATACGTTTATATTCTACCGAAGAAAAGAAAATTGTCGGAGCAAAGTCTAACGAAGTTAAAAACACTATAGAGTTTATTTATAATGCCAGAAAAAACGAGTTTTCCGGCGCCGAGCAGAAAAAGTTTTTAAATAGATACAGGGTAGATTTAACTATTCCCGGCAATTATATAGAAAGACATCATAAACATCCTATAACCGCAGTTTTAGAAGAGGCTTCCGATTTTTTTTCCTCTATGGGCTTCGAGATAGTCGAAGGTCCTGAAATCGAAACTACTTATTATAATTTTGATGCCCTTAATATACCTGCGGACCATCCTGCAAGGGATGTGTGGGACACCTTTTATCTGTTAAATGGACTTGTTCCGAGAACTCATACGTCCAGCGTTCAAGTGAGAACTATGGAAAAAAAATCTCCTCCGTTCAGAGTTATTGCACCAGGCAGGTGTTATAGATACGAAGCCGTCGATGCTACGCATCTATTTATGTTTAATCAGATGGAAGGACTTTTTGTCGATAAAAATGTCAGATTAACGGATTTAAAGGGTATTCTGGAAGAAACCGTGAAGAACCTTCTTGGTGCCAGAAAGACGCGTTTTAGGCCGGCTTTTTATCCATTCGTCGAACCAGGTTTAGATCTCGATATCGAGTGTGTTTTTTGTGGAGGCAGGGGTTGCGGCATTTGTAAAAATACCGGATGGATAGAGGTTATTCCCTGCGGAATGGTTCATCCCAATGTTTTTAAGTATGCGGGAATAGATCCGCAGGAATATAGGGGATTTGCCTTTGGAATGGGATTCGACAGAATCGTTATGCTGAAATATAGTATTAACGATCTCAGATTGCTTTACCACGGAAATCTCGATATTCTGAACCAGTTTTAATCCCTTTTCACTTCATCAAAAACTCCGATATTTCTCCCGAATAAGTAATAAAAACTTTTTCTTTAGCTCTTGAAGCCGCAACGTAAAAGAGTTTAACTTCGTCATCCCTGCCGGTTTCCAATTTAATCTTGTCATTTAAAAATTGAGCAAACGGGTGTTTCGAGATTTTCCGTTGAGTAACCGTTGGAAACATACTTCTTAAATGCGGAATATTTCCGTTAGATACGTTTACTATAAATATAATATCGAATTCCAACCCCTTGCTCTTATGTATCGTTCCTACATAACTGCTTTTATTAAAACCGGGGACGGCTTTAAAACTATTTTCCTCTTTTTTGGTTCTGACCAAAATAGCGGTCGATTTTCCTTGAGAGTTAAACTTATTAGACATTTTTTTAACAAATTTTTCTTCAAGATTTTTATTTTTAAATTGCAGAATATTAACAATATTATTATTGCCATTTTTTTCGCCCCTTTTATTTTTCGCCAATAATTTTTTAGGGTATCTAAAGGCAATTTTATTTATTATTAAATTGCAAAAATCTATAATTTTATAATGAGACCTATAATTATTTTGAAATACAAAGATTTTTCCGGAAGGGAAAAATAGGTCGAAGAATAATATATTCAAAGAATCGCCGCCGTTAAATCCGTATATAGCCTGGTCGTCGTCTCCGGCATACATAACTGCGCCTCTGGCAAAGTCTAATTTTTTTATAATATAATCGCTAAAAAAATCGAGGTCTTGATATTCATCGACGAGGACATATTTGAACCTTGATGCGATATCGTAAACAATATCTTGGTTTTTAAAAAGTTTTAAAACATATAAAATAATTTCATCGTAAGATATAAAAACATTCTTTGTGTTTTCGCCGGAATTGTTGTCGTTTTCTTTGATTAAAGGAGTGGATTTGAACCCTAATTCTTTATAAAATTCTTTGATAATGGAATAGAAGAAACTGTGATACGTTGAAATATTTAAAACTTTATCATAAGTTAGATTATTATTAGTTTCGTTGTTCATTGTAAAGGAGGATGCAATTCTATTTTTTATCTCGGTAGCGGCATTATTCGTAAATGTTAAAATTATTATGGAATCTGCAGAAATAAAATTTGAAAGATATAAAAATTTATTCACTATAATTCCCGTTTTTCCCGACCCCGCTCCTGCAATAACAAGATGAGGGGAAAATATTTCTTTTATAGATATATCTTGAATTGTACTCATTTCGCCGAGCCCTGTTTTATTTGTTTTGTTTTTGTTATAACTGCAATGAACCGGCTTGCGGACGTTTCCGGTAGTCCCAAGAAATATTTTAATTTTATTAATTAATTCGCCTGGATAAAGATAAATATCCGTTAAGGTAGTGTTTATAGATATGCCGTTTTTTGAAATAAATTCGCCGTTTGAATCTACAATTTTTTTTAACGGAACAATTGTTAATTTAATTTCAAATTTTTTATCGTCAAAAAAAAACAAACCTGTTTTGTCATAATTTTCAGGTTTCTTTTTATTTTTATTTATATGAAACCCTAAGGCGTTAATTTTATAAATAATGTTAGCCATAGACGAGGTGTAACCGCCGTATTTATTATCTTTAACCATTCTGGTTTCTATCAAAAAGATTAAGCGTGTTTTGTAAATGTCTAAAATCAAGTATTCGTAAGAATTTTTATCGTAATTTAAATATGAAGAAAAAATGTTATTTATGTTAAAACCGTTTTCGGCTCTTATGCAAAAGACAATCCGGTTATTTAAAACAAAATCGCAAATCGCATTAAATAATACGGCGTCCCACAGGCATTTTATTTTTATGTCCTCTAAAATGATGACTCTTGCGGATAAAAACTTATTAATATCTCTAAAGGGAAAATTGAGTGGAGAAGTTATTTTGCCGTTAAAATCAAAATGCGTTTTTAAAGCTTCAAAAGAATAAAATTTATAATCAATTTCTAATTCATTAATTCTTTTTATAAAATCTTCTTTTTCTAATTCTGAAGAAAGCATAATTCCGATTGAACCGGATAGATTAAAATTGAAATTTTTAAAATAAAGATTTATCATATTATAAATTTATAAATTAAATAAACAATGATCCAAAAATATAATAATATTAATATCGGTAAAAACGGGGAATATTTTTATCTTAAAGACTATATGCCGAAAAATAAAAAGACCTCGTTAGACAAAGACGCCGTTAAGCATTCGGAATATATATTAAAATACAAAAAAGGAGATCCCCTGATAATAGCTTTTTTCGTCAAAATTTTAAATAATATTATATATAATTATTTTTATTTTTACGATTTGATTCTTCCTGTTCCCCCAAGCAATTCCTATTTAGATGTTTATCCTAACGCTATCGTCTGCTCATATCTTTCGGCGCTGGGAACGATAAATACTCTTGAAAGAGCGATTGCCTGCTATAAAGGACATAAACCCGGACATATAGAAGATATCGAATCTAAAAAAAATGATCTAATGCATATTTCCGTAATAAATAAATATGACTTTGAATATAAAAACATAATAATTTTGGACGATATTATTACCACTGGAACAACATTTGCCCATATAAAGGATGCTTTGTTAAGAAAAGGCGCAAATTCGGTCACAGGGTTGTTTCTCGGAAAAACATATTCAGCTTATCCGGCTTACGGTTTTAGAAAAGAGGATATTAATATTAATGGATGATTTAATATGCACTCTTGCACTAAAAAAGATAAAAGGACTTAAGAATCAGCATATATTTTTTTTATTAAAAACGTTTAAGAATCCATGCGAAATTTTTAGCGCAGATAAGTCTGATTTTATGAGAGCCGGTTTAAAAACCGAGTATATAAAAATTTTAACTAATCCAAGAATCATAAAGACCGCATTCTTTGATGCGATTAAAGAAATCGAAGAAGCTTCTAAAAATGGAATTAAAATTATAACCTTTAATTCGGCTTTATACCCTTCTAATCTAAATCTTATAAAAGCCAAACCCCCGGTTCTATATTATAAAGGAGTATTAAAGGAAAATTTAAGATTTGCGGCAACGGTCGTTGGGCAGAGAAAGCCGCCTAATTATGCATTAGAACTTGCAAGAAATATTACCGTAAAGTTATGTTTACACGGTTATTCTATAATAAGCGGACTTGCATTAGGGATAGATGCTATAGCCCACAAGACTGCGTTAAAAAATAACGGCTATACTATTGCTTATATCGGTTCGGGTTTGCTGGCACCGGTGTATCCGCTGGAAAATAAAGACTTGTATAATGAAATAATATTAAGCGGCGGAGCTATAATTTCGGAACTGCCTTTGTATGAAAAAACCTCTTCCAAAAATTTAGTCGCAAGAGACAGGTTGCAGAGCGGTTCAGGACTTGGAACGTTTGCGGTGTCTTCGCCGGTAAAAAGCGGAACAATGAAAACATGCAATTTTTCCATAAAGCAAAAAAGGCCTGTTTTTGTTCCGGAATATAATTTAAAACTTATGAATTCTCCTGATAATCTGGGCTTAAAATCGCTTTTTGGAGCCGTAGGTGTCTTTGGTTTAAAGTTAATTAAAGATCTTTCTTTAGATATAACGGAAGCCGTGGACGAGATGATGCAGGTTTATAATAAAATGTATGCCGAAAAGTTTGATGAAGACGACTCGTTAATACAACCGGGATTATTCGACTTTATGTAACCTATTTTTTTATAAGAAAGGAGGAATTTGAAATTGAAGGTTAGTTTGAACTGGCTTAAGGAATTTGTAAATTTTAATACGGAAGCCGAAAAAATAGCAAGTCTATTAAATAACAGAACGATGGAAGTAGAAAAAATTTTTCCTTATTCTTTGCAAAAAAAATCTTTTGAAAATATAGTAGTAGGAGAAATTAAAAGCATAGCTGCGCATCCGTCGAGTGACAAGTTTGGTATTGCAGAAGTTTACGGCGGGGAGGCTATTGGAACGAAAAGAATAGTTTTTACAAAAGAAGGACTTGATATAAAAGTCGGAGAAAAGCCTTTAATTGCTACGAAGGGAACAGTGTTTGAGCATGGTTTGAAAATAAGAGATAAAGCTATATTTGGCGTAGTTTCAGAAGCGGCTTTCTGTTCCGAAAAGGATTTAGGCCTCCAGTTAAATATATCTTCTATTGTAAAATTTCCCTTTGAAAAAACAGGCAGGACGGCTTACGATATTTTTGAATTAAACGATACTATTTTAGAATTCGATCTTGAGCCAAACAGACCGGACTTATTTGGCATGTTAGGGTTTGCTTACGAACTATCGGCTATATTAGATAAAGATTTGATTTTGCCGGAACTATATGGCGGCATAGAATTTAAACCGGACGGAAATTATTCTTCTAAGGAAAGCGGGTTAACCGTAAATATAGAAAATAAAGACTTAATTCCTGTTTATATAGCTATTAAGATTTCCGGCGTAAAAATAAAAGAATCTGGTATGGATATAAAAAACAAATTGTTGAAGAGCGGCATAAGACCAATCAACAATATCGTGGATTTAACTAATATCGTTATGATGGAAACATCTCAGCCGCTCCACGCTTTCGATGCCGGAAAATTAGAGGGTAATAAAATTAATGTCAGGCATGCGAAAAAAGGGGAACCTATTATTGCCTTAGACGGCAAGGAAAGAAAATTGTCGGACGAAGATATTGTTATAGCCGATAAAAATAAGATTATTGCCATTGCAGGAGTTATGGGAGCGTTAAACAGCGAAATAGATGAAAATACTTTAGATATTATAGTCGAAGCCGCAAATTTTAATATGTCAAGCGTAAGAAAAACATCGAGGATGCTTTCCCTAAGAACGGATGCTTCGACCCGGTTCGAAAAAGGTCTTCACCCCTCTTTAAGCATATTAGGAATTAAACGTTTTTTACATCTTCTTAACAAATATACCGGCAACATTAATGTTTCCTGCCAAGCCTATGATATAAAAAAATACGATAAGCCAAAAATTTATGTAATAAAATTGAATGATTTGTCTGATTTTCTGGGAGATTCTGCCGTAAAAAATAAAGCATCCCGTTTTTTATCGCGCCTTGGATACGAAATAACCGGAGATAAATCTGAAAAAGCCGCCGGTGAAGAGAGCATCTCGGTTATACCGCCTTATTTCAGGAGCGATATAACGGAGAACGTTAATATTTACGAGGACGTATTCAGAATTTACGGTTATGATAATATTAAATCTTCAATTCCTTGCGGCATTTTAACGCCGCCGCAAAAAAATTCAAACTTTGAAACGTCGAGGCTCTTCAGAAATTTATTAAGATGTATCGGATTTACCGAGGTTATTTCCCCGTCGCTTACGGGAGAAAAAGAGATAAATATTTCACTTGGAGGCGGCAGCGATAAAGCCGATGTTCTGGAACTTAAAAATCCGATATCGAAAGATTACTCGTTTTTCAGGATCAGCATAATACCGGATGAACTAAAGGCGGTATCGCAAAATTCTAAAAAATATAAAAACATTAAAATATTTGAAATTGGGAAGATTTATACCGGAGAAAAGTCCGAAGGCTATCCCGTTACGGAAAAAAATATTTTATGCGGAAGCATTTGCACAGGAATTAAACATACAAGCCGTGAATCCGAATTTTACAACGGAAAAGGTATAGTCGAATTTTTACTCAAAGAATCCGGGATTAAAAAATTCGTATTCAATAAAGTGGATGCCGATAAGATTTACAATGAAAATGCGGCTTTAAAAATTTCGATAGGTAAAAATATAGCCGGTATTTTTGGAGAAATAAAGAAAGAAATACTAGGTGAGTTTAAGATAGAGTATAAGGTTTTTGCATTTGAGTTCGATATCGATTTTATCAAGGATTTTATTTCCGATAAAAAATCTTTTATCCAACCTCATAAGTATCCCGAAATAGAGCAGGATATTTCTATTGTAGCAGGCGAAGACATTGAATACGCAACCGTAGAAAAATTTATAAAGGGTTTTTCTGGATTAATTAAAAATGTGAGATTGGCGGATATTTATAGAGGCAAACAGATCGAGGAGGGGAAAATAGCTTTCCTCATAAGATACGATGCAATGGCGGAAGGCAGGACGCTGACTATGGAAGAAGTCAATTCATTAAGAGACAGTCTTATAAAAGAGTTGAATGTCCGTTTTGGAATTACCCTAAGAAGTTAAAAAAAATTGCATTTTTAGCAAAAAAAAAATATAATAAAATACATAAAGTAGAAAAATATTAAAAAATTTTATAAATTAAGGTAAATTATGATTAACGGAATTATCTATGACATCGTTGCTTTTCTTATCGTTATAAGCATCATTGTTCTCATTCATGAGTTCGGACATTTTATAGTCGCAAAAAAAATGGGCGTTAAAGTCGAGAAGTTTTCGCTGGGTTTCGGACCGAAGGTTTTCGGTAAAAAGATGGGAGAAACGGAATATGTTGTGTCTGCGCTCCCTCTTGGCGGGTATGTAAAGCTTCTCGGCGAAGACCCTTCGGAAGAACTGTCTCCCGAAGATCAAAAGCGTTCTTACGGCAATCTATCCCCGTATAAAAAGTTTTTAATTATCTTTTTCGGTCCGTTCTTTAATTTTATTTTAGCGGCGATAATATTTACTATTATTTTTATGGCGGGAAGACCGGTTTTAAAGCCGGTTATAGGCGGGGTAATGAAGGGTCGTCCGGCAATAAAAGCGGGACTTAAAAAAGGCGATATTATTACAAGCATTAACGGAATAAAGATAAAGTCATGGGCAGGCTTGTCCAAATATATAGAAAAATTCGGCAAGCATAAAATAACTTTGGGGATTAAAGAAAATAGTAAATATAAAAAGGTGCAGTTAAAACCGGAATTAATTTCAGGCTTAAATATTTACCGACAAAAGATAAAAAGATATATTATAGGAATAACCCCGTCAAATAAAGCGGTTTTTTATAAATACGGCAGTTTGTGGAACTCTTTCTACTCCGCCGTAAAAGAAATATGGTTTATTATATATATTACCGTGGTGAGTCTTTTTTATCTAATAGCAGGAAAACTTCCGGCAAGCGATCTCGGCGGACCTATAATGATAGCCCAGCTATCCGGAAGAGCTGCAACCCTTGGGGTTTCCGATTTTTTTTATTTTATAGCATTTATCAGTGTCAATATAGGACTTATAAATCTATTCCCCATTCCCGCCTTAGACGGAGGTCATTTATTATTTTCCATAATAGAAATGATTAAGAGGGGTCCCTTAAGCGTTAAGTTTCAGGAAACGGCGGCAAAAGTCGGGTTTGCGCTTTTAATCATACTTCTTTTATTTGTTTCTTATAATGACATAATAAGGACCATAAAAACATAGGCTATGTTTTTTTTGTCGATAGACAGTTCAAACGGATATTCTAATGTATTGATAACTGATGAAAATTTAAATAAAGTTTCCGAATCTATTTCTGATTTTCATGAAAAGCATTCTATAATAATCTTTAAGCAATTAGACGAAATAATGCGGAAAGCCGACATAAAATTAAGCGATTTAACCGGAATAACCGTTATTTTAGGTCCCGGCTCTTATACGGGCATCAGAGTTTCATTGACTATTGCAAAAACGTTATCATATGCTTTAGGAATAAATATTATGGGCACAGGAAGTTTATATTTATGCGCATATTCTATAGCTAAAAATAGCGCGAATTTTAAAAATATCGTTGCCGTAAAAGACGCGGCAAAAGGTCATTATTATATATCGGAATATTTTGCCGATAAAGCAAATTTTACGCGGCAACTTAAAATCAGCCTTTTAAATATAAACGAACTTAAATCATATATTGAAAATATGAAAAACAAGCCGTCCATTGTTTACGGCTTTAATAAAAAAAACGATTACGAAAAATTTAAATATGAATTTGAAAATATTGGCCTGAAGGCCGCACCTTTTGATTTAAAGCAGAGCGCTTATTTTGCGTCTGTGTATGCGTCGGAAAGCAATTTTGAAAACGATTCAAAATATGCGGAAGAGTTATCCCCGTATTATGTTTACGGCAACGGGCCTTTTTAAAATTTTTTTATTTTATTTTTATTTTAAAGGAGGTTTATTTATGCAATTTTTAGATGAAACCGAAAAAAAGATGGCGAAATTTCTTGCCGCTGGCGACGAACATTTTAAAAATATATACAACGAACATATGGAAATAGAAAAAATGTTAAATAAATACAGCACCAAGCCTTTTTTGACTCCCGAGGAGCAGAAAATCATAAAAGAACTTAAACTAAAAAAGCTTAAGGGCAATGACATAATGAAAAAAATTATTAGAGAAAAAATAGCAGGATAAATTAAAATTTGAATTAATATTTAAATTAACATTAATGATAAAATTTATGAGAAGCAACAATATAAAAGAAGGAATAGACAGAACTCCTCACAGGTCGCTCTTATATGCAACGGGAATAGCCAAAAGCGAGATGAAAAAACCTTTTATAGGTATTGCATCGAGCTTTACGGATTTAATACCCGGGCATGTAGGAATAAGAGATTTAGAAAGAGCGGCGGAAAATGGGGTATATAGCAACGGAGGGCATCCTTTCGTTTTCGGCATTCCGGGAATTTGCGACGGAATCGCCATGGGACACATGGGTATGCACTATTCGCTTCCTTCCAGAGAACTTATCGCCGATATGATAGAGACGATAGTGGAAGCCCACTGTCTCGACGGTCTTATTCTTTTAACAAATTGCGATAAAATCACCCCCGGTATGCTTATGGCTTCTTTGCGTCTTAATGTCCCTTCCGTGGTAGTTACGGCAGGACCTATGCTTTCGGGACATTATCACGGAAAGAGGCTTTCTTTTGTGAGAGATACGTTTGAAGCTGTGGCAAAATTCAGAATAAATGAAATAACTGAAAAGGAGCTTAACGATTTAGAAATGTGCGCATGTCCGGGACAGGGGTCGTGTCAGGGGCTTTATACCGCCAATACAATGGCATGTTTGACGGAAGCCTTGGGTATGTCTTTACCGGGAGCCGGGACAGCCCTTGCCGGTTCGGCTATAAAAAAGCGGATGGCTTTTGAAAGCGGTGCCAGGGTAGTTCAACTTGTAAAAGATGGAATACATCCTAGAGATATTGTAACAATGGATTCTTTTAAAAATGCTATAGCGGTAGATATGGCTCTTGGAGGTTCGTCAAATTCTGTTTTACACCTGCTTGCTATCGCAAATGAAGCCGGTATAAAATTAGATTTAAAGCTTTTTGACGAGATTTCGAAGAATACTCCGCAGATTACCAGTTTAAGACCTGCAGGAGAATATTTTTTAGAAGATCTTGATTTTGCAGGTGGAATACCTTCTTTGCTTTATGAGCTAAAAATGGTTATAAATCCTAACCCCGTTACTGTCAGCGGCAAATCTATCGGTGAAATAATATCAGACGTTAATTATGTTAATAATGAAGTTATACGAAAGACCGACAATCCTTATCGCAAAGAAGGCGGGATAGCAGTTCTTTTCGGTAATTTAGCTCCAAACGGCGCTATAATAAAATCCAGCGGAGTCAGTCCGTCGATAATGAAGTTTACCGGAAATGCGGCGGTTTTTGACAGCGAAGAATCGGCAATGGAAAATATTTCTAAAGGCAGGATTAAAGAAAGAGACGTCGTAGTCATAAGATATGAGGGGCCAAAAGGAGGACCAGGAATGAGAGAGATGCTTGCGCCGACCTCTCGGATAGTAGGCATGGGTCTTGGGGATAAAGTTGCCCTTATCACGGATGGAAGGTTTTCCGGCGGAACAAGAGGTCCATGCGTAGGACACATATCGCCTGAAGCACAGGAAGGAGGTCCTATTGCGCTTGTGAACAACGGCGATAAAATTGAAATAGATATTGTGGAAAGGAAACTAAACGTGCTTATTTCGGATGAAGAATTAAATAAAAGAAAGCTGAAAATTTCGAAAAAACCCAAAAAAATCGATTACGGTTATCTATCAAGATATGCAGAAATGGTTTCATCCGCCGACGAAGGAGCGATAATCAATAGAAATATTAGAAAATGAATTATAGTAAAACAATAAATTGCCGTATCCGGTTAATAATAAACATAATTCAAAAAAATAAAGGATTAAGCGATGAATCATAATTCAAAAAAAAATTTAATGACCGGTTCAAAGATAATTATAGAAAGCCTTATTAAAGAAGGCGTAGATACTATATTCGGATATCCGGGTGGAGCAGTTTTAAATATTTATGATGAACTTTTTAATTATAAAGATAAAATAAAACATATTCTTGTCAGACACGAACAGGGGGCTGCTCATGCCGCAGACGGTTATGCGAGGGCATCCGGAAAAGTGGGCGTTGTCCTCGTAACATCGGGTCCCGGCGCTACCAACACGATAACCGGTATTGCTACCGCCAATATGGATTCCGTACCTATAGTTATCCTTACGGGACAGGTTCCGACTAATTTAATCGGCAACGATGCATTTCAGGAAGCCGATACGGTCGGCATAACGAGACCATGCACAAAACATAATTATTTGGTAAAAGATATAAAAGATCTTGCAAAGACTATTAAGGAGGCATTTTATATTGCTTCCACCGGCAGGCCGGGACCGGTATTAATCGATATTCCTAAAGATATTACCTCAAGCGTATACGAATTTGATTATCCTGAAACAGTTGAGTTAAGGGGTTACAGTCCGACATATTTCGGGCATCATGTCCAGATTTCAAAACTTGCGGCAGAAATTTTAAAGGCAAAAAGGCCTTTGCTTTATACAGGCGGGGGCGTTATAAGTTCAAACGCGGCCAATGAACTAAAAGAACTGGCAGAATTGCTTGATTTGCCTGTTGCGTCCACTCTTATGGGACTCGGCGGTTTTCCTCCCGACCACCCCCTCTTTTTCGGCATGCTTGGAATGCACGGCACTTACGCGGCAAATATGGCGATATCCAATGCGGATTTTATCGTAGCTATAGGGGCAAGATTTGACGACAGGGTTACCGGAAAGGTGGAGGAATTCGGCAAAAATGCAAAATTTGCTCATATAGATATCGACCCGTCTTCGATAGGCAAGAATGTAAAGATAGAAATACCCGTGGTAGGCGACGTTAAATCTGTTTTAAGCAGCCTTCTTGAAATTTTAAACAATAAGACCGAAGAAATTTCATCGGCTAAATATGATAGGTTAGGCTGGCTCGAAGAAATAAATGCATGGAAATACGAACACCCCCTTTTATATCGAATGAACGACATAATAAAACCTCAATATGTAATAGAAAAAATTTATGAACTTACCGGTGGAGAAGCCATAATAGCGACCGAAGTAGGTCAAAACCAGATGTGGACGGCGCAGTTTTATAAATTTAAAAATCCTAGAACTTTGCTGACTTCCGGCGGACTTGGGACGATGGGTTTTGGATTTCCGGCGGCAATCGGCGCCCAGATTGCATGCCCGGATAAAACCGTTTTTGACATTGCCGGAGACGGGAGCATTCAAATGAATATTCAAGAGTTGGCGACCGCCGTGCAGTATAATCTGCCTGTTAAAATAGCAATAATTAATAATAATTTTTTGGGTATGATAAGACAATGGCAGGAATTATTTTACCATAAAAGATATTCGTTTTCGGAAATGAATGTTAACCCCGATTTCGTTAAACTTGCCGAGGCATACGGCGCGGTCGGATTAAGGGCAAAAAATCCCGAAGAAGTGGTTCCGGTAATAGAAAAAGCATTGTCTATAAAAAAGCCGGTTATAATGGACTTTGTAGTAGATAAAGAAGAGAACGTTTACCCAATTGTCGCTCCGGGTTCTCCTATTACCGGAATGTTATTAGTATAATAAATAACTAAAAAATTAAAACTATTATGGAAAAAACCCATATTCTTTCTATTCTTGTAGAAAATGAATCCGGCGTACTCACGAGAGTCGCGGGACTTTTTTCGGCAAGAGGATTCAATATCGACAGTATCTGCGTTGCAAAAACGCTTGAGAAGAACGAATCTAAGATGATAATCGCCACGTCTGGAGATACGCAAATTTTAGAGCAGATTACAAAACAACTTAACAGGCTTGTTAATGTGATAAAAGTGCAGGAATTAACGGACGAAGATTCTGTAGTAAGGCAAACGGTTTTAATTAAAGTAAATGCTGATGAAACTACAAAAAGCGATATATTCAGAATAAAAGATATATTCGGGGGCCGCGTTATAGACGTTTCGAGAAATTCATATACACTCGAGGTTACCGGTTCCGAAAGGAAGATAGAATCGCTTATAGATATTTTAAGACCTTTAGGTATAAAAGATATCGTTAAGACTGGGATAATAGCTTTACAGCGGACAAGAAGGTCAAGCTGATAACTACAATAAGTGAAATAATTAAATAAATAATTGAATAAATAATTCAGTAAGGGGAGGGGTTCAATGAACATTTTTTACGAAAAAGATGCTGATTTAAAATTAATTCAATCAAAAACTGTAGCAATAATAGGTTACGGGTCGCAGGGGCATGCTCATGCTTTAAATTTAAAAGATTCCGGCGTGAAAGTTATTATAGGACTAAGACCGGACGGCAATTCTTTTGCAAAAGCTAAGAACGCCGGTTTTGAAGTATATCCCGTTAAAGAAGCGGTGGAAAAAGCCGACGTTATTACAATTTTGCTTCCGGACGAAATTCATGGAAATGTTTATAATGAGGATATAGAGCCGGGTTTAAAGACTGATAAATATTTAGTCTTTGCGCACGGTTTCAGTATACATTTCGGTCAGATAATTCCCCCAAAAGAAGTAAATGTTTTTATGGTGGCTCCGAAGGGTCCTGGACATCTCGTAAGACACGAATTTGAGAAAGGAGGCGGGGTGCCGGATTTAATTGCCGTGCATAACGATTATACGGGGAATACCAAAAATATGGCATTATCGTATGCCGCCGCAATAGGAGGAGGTAAAGCCGGTATTTTAGAGTCCACCTTCAAAGAAGAAACCGAAACGGATCTTTTCGGAGAGCAGGCAGTTCTATGCGGAGGTATTACGGCTCTTATGACGGCCGGTTTTGAAACGCTCGTTGAGGCAGGGTATCAGGAGGAGAGCGCATATTTCGAATGTATTCACGAAATGAAACTTATCGTAGATCTTATATACGAAGGCGGAATTTCAAATATGAGATATTCTATAAGCAATACCGCTCAATACGGGGATTTAACGAGGGGACCAAGAATTATCGATGAAAAAGTTAAATGCGAGATGAAAAAATTGCTGGGTGAGATAAGGTCGGGAAAGTTTGCAACCGAATGGATGCTCGAGAATAAAGCCAACAAACCGTCGTTTAATGCGCTTACGAAAAACGGGGAAGAACATCAGCTTGAAAGAGTGGGAAATAGATTAAGGTCTTTAATGCCGTGGATAACTAAAAATAAAATAGTCGATAAATCTAAGAATTGATAACGATGTTTGAAAAATAATAATGCAATATATCGCAAAAGAAGGAATTAAATTTATAATAATAGCATTATTATTTTCCGTCTTTTTTCTCTTTTTATATTTTTTCGTAAAATATACATTTTTCAAATATCTTTTTTTATCATTATTTTTTTTATTTTTTTTATTTTTTCTCTTTAATATTTATTTTTTTAGGGATCCTGAACGCAAACCTGATTCCATATTGAGCGGCGACGAAATAGTTTCTCCAGCCGACGGCAGAGTCATATTTTTGGAAAAAGTTTTTGACGATAGATTTTTAAAAGGCGAAACCGTTAAGATAAGCATTTTTATGTCTCTGTTTAACGTTCATATAAACAGAATTCCTATCGGCGGCAGAGTGGAAAAGATACTCTACAACAAAGGGAAATTTTTTTCCGCAAATTTAGACAAAGCATCTATAGAAAACGAGTTTAACGGAGTAATAATAAATATAGACGACAATGTGGGCGAAAAAAGCAGAAGAATGGCTTTTGTTCAGATAGCGGGATTTATTGCAAGAAGAATAGTATGTAAAATCAAAGAAGGAGATAAAGTACAATCCGGAAACAGGTTTGGTCTAATTAAATTCGGCTCCAGGTTGGATCTGTACCTGCCTTTAAGTTTTAAACGGAGCGTTAAAGTTGGAGACAGAGTGTTTTCCGGAAAAACGATTCTAGGCGGAATATCGTAAAAATTATGAAAAAACCGCATCAGCCCCTAAAAGATGTCTTAGTCTCGAATAATATTTATAAAAACAGTATGACGAAGGGCGTCTTTCTTCTACCCAATTTAATAACCAGCCTTTCGCTTCTATCCGGCTTTTATTCTATTATCAACTCAATAGAAGGAAAATACCGGATTGCCGGCTGGCTGATAATAGCTTCTATTTTTTTTGACGGGGTAGACGGAAAAGTCGCAAGACTTACAAATACAAGTTCCAAATTTGGCATCGAATACGATTCTCTCTCAGATCTCATAGCATTCGGGGTCGCTCCATCCGTATTATTATTTAAATGGTTTCTTATAGGTTACGGCAGGGTGGGATGGGCGGCTGTTTTCGTCTATCTTCTTGGAGCGGCGCTCAGACTTGCCAGATTTAACGTCCAGCTAAATTCGGTAGAGTATAATAAATTTATGGGACTTCCTTCTCCAGCCGCGGCTGGAACAGTTGTTTCGTTCCTTTTTTTTATGACCGAATTTTCTTTAAAAACTGTATTAATAAGCGAAATAATGTTTGTTTTGACAATTGTTACAAGTCTTTTAATGATTAGCAACATAAATTATTTTGCAATGAAAGATTTCTCCGTTTTTAAGCGCAGAACATTTGAGTCGCTTGTTCTGGTTTTATTAATTTTGATTATAATTATAATCAAACCTGTAGAATCCCTTTTTGTGATTTTTATCCTGTATTCTTTTATCTCGCCTCTATTGTATTTTTATCTTGTTAGTGCTAAGATAAAAAAGAATAAAGAAATTAAATAAGCAGTGTTTCGGAGGGCTTATGGGCGATAATCAATTTAAAAAAATTAAAATATTCGATACTACTTTAAGAGACGGCGAACAGTCTCCCGGAGCAAGTATGAACATAGAAGAAAAATTAAATCTTGCGCGCCAGCTTTCCCGGCTTGGGGTCGATGTCATAGAAGCCGGTTTTCCAATTGCTTCCGAAGGCGACTTTGAAGCCGTAAAGACTATAGCTATGGAGATAAAAGGAGCCGAGATAGCAGGGCTTGCAAGGGCAAACGAAAAAGATATATACAGGGCATATTCCGCTGTCAAATATGCTGCAAAACCTGTTATACATACGTTTATAGCTACGTCCGACGTGCATCTTAAATATAAACTTAAAATAACCCGGGACGAATTATACGAAAGAGCCGTCGACATGGTAAAATATGCCAAATCGTTTACGGAAAATATCGAGTTTTCCGCCGAAGACGCCTCGCGGTCGGATTTAGATTTTTTATGCAGGGTAATAGAAGGAGTTATAGAAGCAGGCGCAACAACCGTCAATATTCCGGACACTGTCGGATATGCTACCCCGTTTGAGTTTTTTAATTTTATAAAAAATATAAGAGAAAGGGTAAGAGGTATAGGGAATATTATACTTAGCGTTCACTGTCATAACGATTTAGGCTTAGGTACGGCAAATTCTCTGTCGGCGATTTTAGCCGGAGCAAATCAGGTCGAATGTACTATTAACGGCATCGGGGAAAGAGCCGGAAATGCGGCGCTTGAAGAAATAGTAATGGCTTTAGACGTCAGAAAAGATATATATAATGCGGTTACCGGTATAAACACGACTGAAATATACAGGTCTTCCCAGCTTTTAACCCACATAACCGGAATATCGGTTCAACAGAATAAAGCAATAGTAGGCAAAAATGCTTTTGCACACGAAGCCGGTATTCATCAGGACGGTGTATTAAAGGAAAAAACTACGTACGAAATTATGACTCCGGAACGCGTAGGAAGACAGTCTAACGAGTTAGTATTAGGAAAACATTCGGGGAAACATGCTTTTAAAGAAAAGATTTTATCTTTAGGTTATTTGTTGAATGATGAAGAAATCGAAAAAGCTTTTGTCAAATTTAAGAATCTGGCGGACAGAAAAAAAGATATTTACGACGAAGATATAGATTCCCTTATTGCAAAATCTCATCCTCTTGAAAAATATGAGCTAAAATACGTTAACGTCGTATGCGGCGATACGGTTTCACCTCTTTCTATGGTAAAAGTTATGGTTGACGGTGAATTAAAACATGATTCTTCATGCGGAAACGGTCCGGTAGATGCGGCAATAAACGCAATAGAAAAAATTATTAACTCAAAAGCGAAGGTTGTGGCTTATGAAGTCAAATCCATAAGGGGAACGACGGAGGCGCAGGGAGATGTTTCCATTACCATAGAAGATGCAGATAATGGAAGCAACATTACAGGAAGAAGCGCCCATACCGATATCGTAGTCGCAAGCGCAAAGGCATACGTCAATGCTTTAAACAAACTGTACGTTCATAATAAAAATACCGGTAAACCAGCCTGCGAAATGGAAATACATGCATAATTCATAATCATAATTATAATACTAAATAATACTTATAGTTAAAATGTAAACTTACATTAATTAAGTAATTAAGATTATAAATAAAAGAGGATAAAATATGGGAAGACCTTTAACTATTACGGAAAAAATAATTCAAAATCATACTGATCTGGGTACCGTTGTTCCCGGCGATATCGTAAACGCTAGAGTCGATATTGCTCTCGGGAACGATATTACCGCTCCAATAGCCATAAAAGAGTTTGAGGTTATAGGAATAGACGAGGTTTTCGACAAAAAAAAAATTGCCTTAGTCCCAGACCACTTCGTTCCGAACAAAGATATATTGAGTGCAAAACAGGCTAAAATGTTAAGAGAGTTTGCAAAGAAGCATGATATCGAAAACTATTTCGAATGCGGGGAGATGGGAGTCGAACATGCGCTTTTGCCGGAAAAAGGCATAGTTTTGCCCGGAGACCTTGTTATAGGGGCAGATTCCCACACTTGCACTTACGGTGCTTTAGGGGCTTTCGCTACGGGGGTGGGCTCTACTGATCTCGCTTATGCCTTTGCTTTCGGCGAGTTATGGCTTAAAGTCCCGGAATCCATAAAAGTGATTTTTGAAGGCAAGCCAAAAAAATGGGTATCAGGCAAAGACCTTGTTCTTTATCTTATCGGCAAGATAGGAGTAGAAGGGGCAAACTATATGGCTTTAGAGTTTACGGGAAACACGTTTAAGCATCTTGGAATGGCGGATAGATTTACCATATCCAATATGGCTATAGAAGCAGGAGCAAAAAGCGGAATATTCGAACCCGATGAAATTACAGAAGATTATGTTAAAGGCAGGGCTAAGAGGGATTATATATTTTATAAGAGCGACGAGGGTGCCGAATATGCTAAAGTTTTAAATTTTAATGCCGAATCCATTAATCCGCAGGTCGCCTTTCCACATCTTCCGGAAAACAGCATCGATATTAATGAGGCTTCGGCAAAAAACATTAAGATAGACCAGTCCGTCATAGGTTCCTGTACAAACGGAAGAATAGAAGATTTAAGAATCGCCGCAGGAGTTTTAAAAGGCAAAAAGATAGCAAAGTATTCAAGGCTTATCGTTATTCCCGCTACCCCAGGTATTTACAGAATGGCGGAGAAAGAAGGACTTATAGATATATTTATGGATGCCGGCGCGGTAGTCAGCACTCCGACATGCGGGCCCTGCCTCGGCGGATACATGGGAATATTAGCCGACGGCGAAAGGGCTATATCTTCCACAAATAGAAACTTTAAAGGAAGAATGGGGGACGTAACAAGCGAAGTTTATCTTGCAAATCCGGCAGTATGCGCGGCATCCGCCATACTCGGTAAAATTGCAAGTCCAGACGAAGTATAATATATAGGAGAGGTTATGATATTTAGCGGAAAAGTTTTTAAATTTGGAGACAATATAGATACCGATGCGATTATGCCGGCAAGATATTTAAACGATTCAAGCGACGAAAACTTAAGAAAACATTGTATGGAAGACACAGGCGGATCATTTTCGTCAAAAGTATCTAAAGGAGACTTTATTGTCGCCGGAAATAATTTCGGTTGCGGTTCTTCGAGAGAGCATGCTCCGAGAGCTATTAAGGTCAGCGGAGTGCCGGTTGTAATAGCTAAGAGTTTTGCAAGGATTTTTTACCGTAATGCCTTTAACATAGGACTATTTATACTTGAAGCCGATACTGACGGAATAGACAACGGTGATATATTGGAAGTTGATACCGATACCGGAGAAATTAAAAACAAAACAAAAAACGCCGTTGTAAAAGCCAAGCCTATCCCTAAATTTATGTCTGAACTTGTTAACGCAGGCGGTTTGATTGCATATGCCAAAAAAAAGATTAAGGAGGGTAAGAAATAAGTTATGGTAAAATTAGCTCTTTTTGCCGGCGACGGAATCGGAGCTGAAGTTGCGGGCGAAGCAGTTAACGTATTAAAGTTTTTATTCAATTCTAATTCCGTCAGATACGAAATAGAAGAAGACCTTGTGGGAGGAGCTTCTTACGACGAATATAAAAAACCTATAACGGAAAGAGCCCTCAAACTGGCGAAAGAGGCGGATGCGGTTATTTTTGGAGCCGTAGGCGGACCTAAATGGGAATCTCTTCCCATTGAACTGAGACCCGAAAAGGCGCTCTTAACATTAAGATACGACCTTGAACTATACGCAAATTTAAGACCGGCAAAGATTTACGATGAACTTATCGATGCTTCGCCGTTAAAAAAAGACGTCGTTCAGGGAACCGATATGATGATAGTAAGGGAACTGACCGGCGGCATATACTTCGGTCAGCCGAGAGGCGTTTTTGATTTGGAAGACGGACAGAAAAAGGGTGTTAATACATTAGTTTATACAACGAAAGAGATAGAAAGAATAGCTAAGATAGCCTTTGAAATTGCGAGAAAAAGAAGAAAGAAAGTTTTATCGGTAGATAAAGCCAACGTTCTGGAATGTACCGAGTTATGGAGAAACGTCGTTGCCGAGGTAGCCAAAGAATATCCCGATGTAGAATTAAGCAATATGTATGTGGATAACTGTTCTATGCAGCTTATAAGACAACCTAGGTCTTTCGACGTTATCGTAACGACTAATATGTTTGGGGATATACTCAGCGATGAATCTTCGATGGCCTGTGGTTCTATAGGAATGCTTCCGTCGGCGAGCCTTAATGGCAAAAAAGGAATGTATGAGCCGATTCACGGAAGCGCGCCGGATATTGCCGGTCAAAATAAAGCCAATCCCGTTGCCGCTATTTTATCCGTTGCGATGATGCTTAGATACAGTTTTGATATGGATAATCTTGCCGAAAAAATAGAAAATGCCGTAGAAAAAGTTATTAAAAACGGATACAGGACTGCCGATATTTATTCAAATGCCGCTGGAACGAAACTTGTAGGTACTAAAGAAATGGGCAAAGCGGTCATAGACGAATTAAAACCTTAATCCCGCAATATAATTCTATTATATTTAATAGATTCTCTAATTGCAGGAGGATTACGGTAAATCATATTACGGCATAGAAGATTACCTGCATAACTCCCCTCCTTAAAAGGAGGGGTGCCCGTCAGGGCGGAGTGGTTATTTTCTATTGTAGGATTAAGGTAAAAAATATAAAGATTGACATGTGAACGATATGAAAAAAGGAAAATATAACGTCGCCATAATGGGAGCTACCGGTCTTGTCGGCAGAGAATTTATAGAAATATTGGAACAGAGAAATTTTCCGGTCGGAGAACTTTATCTTTTTGCTTCCGAAAACTCTCTCGGCGAAACCATAAAATTTAAAGGCGAAGATTATATTGTGGATGCTTTGAAAGAAGATTCTTTTAAGAAAAAGAATATCGATATAGTCTTATCCAGTCCGGGAGGAAAGGTAAGCTCAAGGTTTTCGCCTATTGCCGCAAAGGAAGGAGCAGTAGTTATCGATAATACGTCTTATTTCAGGATGGACGAAGATGTTCCATTAGTAGTTCCTGAAGTTAACCCGGACGATATAAAATATTATTCAAAAAAAAATATAATAGCGAATCCGAATTGTTCCACTATTCAAATGGTCGTGCCGCTTAAACCTATTCACGACAGGTATAAAATAAAAAGGATAGTCGTATCTACAT
>JAKASB010000071.1 GCA_021828255.1 bacterium
GGGTATCCTCTCTTTATTGAAATAAATCTAATTAAATTATATAATATTTATAAATTAAAATCATATTGTTTAAATAAGGTAAATATTATAATAAAATAAAGGAGGGAGATTAAATTAAAATGCCTATAAATTACGGTTATGATAACTATAATATTGCAAAAACAGGCGAACGCGCTCAGGAAGGTCTTTCCGACTTCTTCAGGGGGATCTTTACATGGATGACTTTAGGGCTTACTATTACCGGGGTAGTTTCGTACCTTGTCGCCTCCGACAAACCCGTAGTGGTTTATCTTTACTCACATATCTTAATATTTTACCTTCTTATCGGCCTCCAGCTTGCCGCAGTTCTAGGGCTTTCCTTCGGAATAAACAGGCTTCCAGCAGATATAAGCGAGGCCATTTTTTTATTATATTCCGGATTAACGGGAATTACATTTTCGTTTATTTTTCTCATTTATACAAGCCAGTCTATCGGCGAGGTATTTTTCATTACCGCCGCTTCCTTCGGACTGCTTGCCTTTTTAGGTTATACTACAAAAAGAGACTTGACCGAGATGGGCAATTTTATGATAGTTGGACTGTTTGCTATTATAATTGCGATGATTGTAAATTTTTTTCTTCACAGTTCGACCTTGATGTATGTCGTCTCAGTACTCGGCGTCGTTATATTTTTAGGTTTAACCGCTTATGATATGCAAAAATTGAAACAAATATATTTGAGCGGTTCTTTCGATGAAAGAAAAGAAAGGGTTATGGGAGCGCTGACTTTATATCTGGACTTTATTAACCTGTTCTTGATGCTTCTAAATCTTTTTGGACAAAGAAGAGATTAATATAAAACATAAAAAAACCGAATTATCTCACGACGTCGTAATATTCCGGCGGCTTAAAGAAATAGCCGCCAATCCATTCTATTATAGTCTTTAAATAGCCGTTTATTTCGAACCTTCTCATAGACGTAACGGCGCTGATATCGCCGATATATTTAAACTTTCCAAATTTATTTTTTAAGGCGATGTTTATAAATTTAAGGTCTTCTCCCACCTGCATTCTCTCGTCGAAGCCCCCGATTTTTTTATAAACGTCCGAATGGCAAAATATTAAAGCCATCGACGTTTTAGATATTACATGGGCTATATTGTTGCAGAACATAAAAATCCGCGCTTTTGCCGTATTAATATCTGGTAAAAGCTTTGACGTTCCTATAAAATTCCGTTTATCCTTAAAATCGTCGAGCCTCTTTATAAAACCGTCGTTTAAGAGAGTATCCGCATCTAAAAACAAAAAAACATCACCCCTCGAAACCGAGGCGCCGATATTTCTTGCTTCCGAAACTCCGCTGAAACTCCCCGATATAAGATTAACACCTGCACCGGCATATTTAGATACCGCTCCTTCCGTATCGTCTTTGCCGTGCGTGACGACAATCGTGAGTTCGCAAAGGGTTTTTGCTTTGGCTTGAACAGCTTTAAAATCGCCGGGGTTTTCGTCCTTTTTAATAAAAACCACCCCTTTCTGACTTAAAAGCCTTTCGATTGAAGCGCCGATATACTTTTCTTCTTCGTGCGCGGGTATAATTATCGAAACCATATTATCATTATTATCGTATTATAAATACATGTTTACCTTTTATTTTATTTCTGCCGCTTTAAGAAATCTTTCTACGCTTTCGGCGGTTTTCCACGGAGGCTTAAACCCGTTATATTTTAATGCCTCTTCGGTATCGGCGTCAAGTTTAAGTTTACTCTGTTTTACCGAATGAAAATACCCTGCTCTTTCAAGATGATTTGCCAAGTAAATCTGCTCCGTCTGTCCGGGGGTAGGAATAAAAAATGCTTTTTTGTCTATTTCGGCGACATCCATTATTGTGGTGTATCCTGACCTCGAAACGACCATTTTAGCCCTGTTCATAAGCTCATCCCGCCTCTTTTTTTCAAGAAATGAATATATTACGGCATTTCCGACAACCTCTTTAGTATATCTACCAGGTTTTCCAAGTGAAACGGCAATATTTCCTTTTAAAAGATGAATCTGGGAAAGAAGTTTTTCTTCAAGCTCGGTCCGGGTAGGTTCCGGTCCGGAAATCGAAAAAAGATAATCGATATCGGCATCCGCTTCAATCTTTTCGAAATCCGATAAAATTCCTATATACTCGACTTTTTCCTTCTTAAAATATCTTAAATTATGGGATAAATCTCCGGAAAGCGAGTTTTCGGCATAATCCGGAACTATAATCTTTTCAAATTTATCCTGCAAATAATGGTTATAATACTCCGTAAGCATCTCAGCGGGAGTAAGCCTCAAAGGGGCTAAAAATCTCAATTGGTGAAACAGCAGGTAAGACGGTGCGAACTTGCAGTAAGAGCCGAACCTCGAATCGGAAATTATTAGGTCTATCTTGTTTTCCTGTGCTATTTTGGCAATATCTTTCGTTTCTTCTTTAATAACGCCTATTATTTTAGGCGCGGTTTTAAGAAATCTGAATGCAAATCCTATCCTATCGGAATAGGGTGAAGGATACGGCACGGATGTAATATATCTGGCGCCACCCCCAAGTTCCGATTTAAGCAGTTCGAGACTTCTTCCTGAAGTGTAAACAATGACTTCATGAGCGTCTTTTACAAGCCGCCTTATAACCGGAAGCCCCCTTGTCGCATGTCCAAGCCCCCAACTGCAAAGAGAATATATTATTTTCATATTTAAATTTCCTCGTCTTCCGGTTTTTTAAAGAAACGAAATCCATAATGCGGAACAAGGAAGAACGAAACCGCGACCATAATAAGATTTATAGCCCTCATAATTAAACTAAAAGCAAGTCCGACGTCCGAACCAAGCCCCAAAACATCGAAAAGACCCACCTGTGAAAGTTCGTAAGTCCCTGCCGAACCTGGAGCCAGCGGGAGCGCAAAAACAAGCATAGACACCGAGAACACTAAAAGAGTTTTGGAAAAACCCATATTTATACCAAGATAATGGACTAAAAGCCATATTTGAAATACCAGCACCGCCGTTTCGATTAAACTTAAAAAAAGGCTTAAAAAAAGATATTTTTTTCCTTTAACGTAAAACAGATGAAGTTCCTTCTCAAAGTTGTTTATATGTTCCAGAATTTTAAAAATCACTTTGTTCAGGATTTTAAATCTCGTTAAATATCTTAAAATTTTTGTAAAAAACCTGTTATCTATAATGGGATTAATTAAAAAAATAAGGGTAACCACTCCGACAAATATTGCCGCGATAAGCAGTAAATACCATACTTCCGGCGGAAGATAAAAATATCTGAATCCCAGTATAAGACCAAGATAAATAAAAAGCAAAAACATCGCAAACTCTATTACCTTGGCGGCAAGACCCGCGGAAAACCCTCTTTTAAATTCAAGTCCGCTTCTTTTTTTTAAAATCAAAGCCATTATGGCATCGCCGCCGATAAAGCCTGCAAATATGCCCGACGGAGCAATATAATTTGCGCTGTATCCGATTAATTTAATATTGGTAACGTGCTTTAAGCCTATTTTAGCATCATATACGTTTAAAGCATTGTCAAAAGAAAGCGCCGAGAAAAAAAGCGCAAGATAAGAAAGAAAGAATAAAGCTATAAAATCCAAAAAACTCAAATGCCCTATCATCTGAAGTATGTTTTTCGGACCTACTATAAAAACCAGAACTATAACAAATATTAAGCCTAAAGATGTCGATATTGCGAAGGTTTTATTCAAACCGCTCCCCCGGTGGTAGGCGCCCCCTTAAAAACACGAGGCTTCCGCCGCCCTTTTACTATATTATTATTTAAAGTATTACAATAGCTTGGAATACCACATAGGAACGGCGGCAAATGCACATCCGAAATTTTCTACAGTATGCTCAGAACTTTTCGACTTTATCTCTTTAATTGCGATATTTCTGTGTTTCATTGCATCTTTCGCCATTTTTATCACCATCTCTTCCGCTTTTTCCGCCGAAACAGCTCCCGAATATTCCATTATAACGCCAAACCCTTCTTCGACCGATATGGCTATGGCAACCGCCGCCGCTATAGTTTCGCCTTTTTTATCACTTAAAATAGAACCGTATGCTATAGGAACAAGCACTCCTCGAGGATAAACTATTTTTTCCTTAAAAACCGCTCTGGGCGGCAGTATGGAGCTTAGCTTTATTAGATTAGTATTGCCTACTCCAGCTTTTAAAATGGCATTATCGAATGCCCCCAATTTTGAAGTTCCCTCCGACGTCCCCGCCGCCAGAGTATATATATCGGGTGTTTCAAACACTGTTATTCCCTCCGCTTTAATTTATTTACCTTATTTACCCATTCCGATAATTATTTCCCTTATAAGTTTTGCCGCAATTGCAGACGTCCTGTCCGAGTTGTCCGTCGGCGGACAGACTTCAACTACATCGGCTCCTACTACATTAGCTTCCGACAATAGCAGAGATACGGCATCAAAAAGCTCTCTAGAAGATATTCCTCCTGCCTCTATATATCCCGTTCCGGGAGCAAAAGCAGGATCTAGAACGTCGATGTCTATGGTAAGATAAATATCCTTACCGGCAAGCGACCCTATAACCTTTTTCAGCGGCTCGTAAACCTCGTTTTTATAAATATGGCAGTGCTTTTTGGCAAAATCTAATTCTTCTTTGGAACCTGAACGGATGCCTAATTGATATAAGTTTCCCTTTTTTATAATATCGTGAATAAGTTTTAAAACCGTGGCATGGGAATATTTTTCATTATTCCATTCTTCCCTTAAATCCGTATGGGCATCAAACTGCAAAACCACTAAATCTTTATATTTAGACACATACTGTTTAACTATCGGATATGTTATTAAATGATCGCCGCCTATACCAACGATTCTTTTGCCGTCATCCAAAATATTCTTGGCTGTTTCATCTATAAATTTGATGCTTTTACCGGTGTTTCCCCACGGCATAATTATATCGCCGATATCATAAAACTTCTCGTCTATGGAAGCGTCGAAAAAGGGACTGTAGCTTTCGAGCGTATGTGAGAGTTCCCTTATTCTTTTAGGAGCAAACCTCGAACCTGGGATATTACTTGCCGTGTAATCCATAGGAATTCCAAGAAGAATTAAATCCGATTTTTCGTAAGAATCCGACGAATTAAAAAACGACGATGTTTTAGAGAAAATAGGGTCTGCGACTTTTTCTTTTAATTTTTCTATAAGCATAGGATTATTATTTTCATTTATTATTTATTTATTATTTTAGAATATCCTTTATAAAATTAGGCAAAATGAACGACGAGGAATGAATTTCCGGAGAATAATACTTTAAATCAGACTCCAACCGTTCAAAATCAAAATTATTATAGCTTTCGTTAATAACTTTCGTATCGTATTTTTTAGAGCCTGTCGTAAAACTCCATAAACCGCTAGGATAAACAGGAATAGATGCGCAATAAAGCGATGATTTTGCGTATATTTCTTTTATAATTTTACTTATATCTTTTATGAGGTTCTGATTAAAGAACGGAGATTCCGTCTGGGCAGTAAATATTCCATCCTTTTTCAAAGACCCAGCCGCCGCTTCATAAAAATCACGCCTGAACAGCCCTTCTGCCGGACCTACCGGGTCGGTAGAATCTACTAAAATTATATCGTATTTTTCTTCTTCTATGCCGCCTACGCCGCCTGCGTTAATTCTTTTTACAAATTCTATGCCGTCTTCCGCCAAGACCCGCACCTTTTTATCTTCAAGTTTGCAGGCAATTTCGGGAAAAAATTTCTTAGATACGTCCACTACTTTTTTGTCTATCTCGACAAGATCTATATGCTTAACGAACGGATTTTTCAAGCACTCCCTGACCACGCCTCCGTCGCCGCCGCCAATGATAAGAATTCTTTCCGGTTTTTTGTGGGAAAAAAGAGGAACAAGACCAAGCATCTCATGGTAAACAAACTCGTTTTTCTCGGCAAACATAACTGCTTTATCTAAAACAAGCACCTTTCCGAATTCTAAAGTATCGTATATCGTTATCTCTTGAAAATCTGAAAACTCGTGGTATAAAACAGATTCAATCCTGATTTTGATTCCAAAGTTGCCGGTCTGGTTCTCGAAAAACCATGATTCCATTAATTTTTTATTTTTCCTTTATTTTTTCGATCATTATATAAATTTCCTATTTTGAATAGCTTATTTGAATAGCTTAACCTGGAGGCCATCCGAACCATCTGCCCGCCATAAAATGAACATGCAGATGATTTACCGTCTGCCCGCCGTCACTGCCGGTATTTATTACCGTCCTGAACCCTTTATCCTTAACCTTAAATTCTTCGGCAAGCGCACAGAGAAGCCTGAAGATTTCGTTTCCACCGTTCCATTCGCCTTCGCCGCCCGCGTCCAGAACGCTGTCATAATGCCTTTTCGAAATAATTAAAAGATGGACCTGCGACACGGGATTAATATCTTTTATGACGATAAAATTATCCGTTTCTTTAACTATATCTACCGGTATATTTTTATTTACTATTTTACAAAAAATACATTCCTCTTTCAAAATCATAATTTTGTATTATAAATAATTTATAAAATTTAAACAATAAAATTTTAAGGTCCCAAATCCTTTCTTGATTATCTTTCCGTTTAGTGCTATATTTTATTATATAGCGTTATTAATTTTTTTAAAAGATAGAAAAGCACGCCTTTTCTGTAAAATTATGTTAAACGTAAAAGAAAAAAAGACAACCGGCAATCTCTCCGAACTGTATCGCACAGACTACTATACCTGGGCTATGACCAATGCGG
>JAKASB010000072.1:0-4813 GCA_021828255.1 bacterium
CCGCGTCTAAATCTATGAGCCGCATAAATGAACGGTAATTTTTTTCGCCGATGCCGTTTTCTTTAAATTCTTTAATTACCCCGGCTTCTCCAATTTTTGCCGTTTTATCGAGCGCCCTTAGCGCGGCGTCTTTTTTGCTTTCGCTTATGCCTGCGGCGTTAATTATACCGTCGAGTATTTTCCTGTTGTTGATAACTATCTCATAGTTTCCCATTCCTAATTTTTCAAGGGTAAAAATCGCAAGGTCAAGCAGTTCGTTTTCTACGTTCATAGAATAAGAGCCGATTATATCGGCATCCGCCTGATAAAATTCCCTGTACCTTCCAGCTTGCGTATTTTCGTACCGGTAAACCTTACCGATTATATATCTTTTAAACGGCTTTATAAGTTTTTCGGCGTTAGTAGCATAATAACGTCCTAGCGGAGATGTAAATTCAAACCTTAGACCCAATTTTCGTTTTGCCTTATCTTCGAAGACGTATATCTCTTTTTCGATTTCGCTGCCGCACTTCCTCGAAAGCAGTTCGAAATATTCAAAAACTGGAGAATCTATTTCGACAAATCCGTAAAGGACAAAACACTCCCGTATGGTTTCTATAACCTTTCTTCTTAAAACCATTTCACCTGGAAGAAAATCTCTCGTCCCTTTCGGCGGCTGGACAAGTTTACTCATATTTTAAAGTTAAAGCGCAATATACACGCATCCTTCTTTTGAAAGTTTTGCTATCTTTTCTACGCCGGCAGGAACTATTTTTGCGTAATCCGGAATATCGCCGTCTTTAAGCTCGAACATATTCATTGCATTGCGGCAGACGAAAATATTTACTTTATTATTAATGACCGCCCTTAATTGTTCTTTAAGCTGGGAATGGTGAAGCAGTGAAACTACGGCTGGACCGAAAACTACGACGTTTATTTCTTCTGTTTCGTCTATAACGCTAATATTTTTAATTACGTTCATTAAAAGACCCGGGTTAATAGTCCCGTTTGACGTCTGGATAACATATTTCATAATTTTTCCTCCCTTTTATCTTTTATATTTAATTTATTAATTTATCAAAAAAATGTTTACGGACAAAAAAATTACTATGCCGCAGCAAGCTTAAAAATATTATAAAAACTCTGCGGGTCTAAACTCGCTCCGCCGACTAAAACGCCGTCTATATGAGGATTGTCCATAAGTTCTTTAATATTTGCTTCCGTGACGCTTCCGCCGTATATAACCCTGAATTCACCTATAGAAAAATTAGAGGTAATGTAACCGGATATAAACTTGTGCATAGCTTCGCCGTCGTCGGCTTTTATAGGTATTCCGGTGCCTATAGCCCATACAGGTTCATAGGCAACAATTAAAGAAGATACATTCCTCCCTTTAATACAGTTTAACCCGACGGCAAGCTGACGTTCGACAAATTTTTCTTGTCCGTTTTGCCTTCTAATTTCTAAGTTTTCTCCGATACATAATATAGGCGTTATCCCGCCGTCGTTATAAATTGCTTCGATTTTTTTGCCTGTAAGTTCATCGCTTTCTTTAAATATATTTCTTCTTTCGCTATGCCCTATTATTGCATAAGTACACCCACAGGACTTAATCATATCGATGGAAATTTCACCTGTATAAGCTCCGCTTTTTTCGAAATAAATATTCTGAGACGATAATTTCATAAAATCAAGATAAGGCTCTATAATTTTATGCGTTTCGCGAAGCGCCGTAAAAGGAGGAGCAAATATCAGCTCGGCGTCCAAATCGTTAAAAGATGTTTTATTCTTTAATCCGTTAATGCGGTCAAGAAAAACGGCAAAATATTTTTTTATATCTTCATCCGTTTTGTTCATTTTAAAATTTGCCGCGATTATCTTTTTTTTCATAATGACAAAATAATTACAAATTTTAATTACGATTTGATTAGATTTGATTAGATTTGATTTTAATCTGTGAAACGACGCTCCGGCATCTTTCGCAAATATCGGGATAATCTTCGTGTTTTCCGACCGTTGTATCGTATTTCCAGCATCTTGCGCATTTTTCGCCGTCGGCTTTTTCGACCGACGCTTCGATTATACCGGCTTCAGACGGCTCTTTCTTCTGCATAACTACCCCTGATACTATAAATAAATCTTTTAATTCATTGCCGTCTATTTTACTCAATAAATCGTAATCTTCTTTATTTGCCTTTAAAATAACTTTTGCTTCAAGTGAACTCCCGATAAATTTTTTATCCCTCGCCTTTTCTAATGCAGATAACGCTATATCTCTTATCTCTATTAATTTATCGAATTTCTCTTCGATTTCAAAATTCTGATAAGTTTCGTTCGGTTCATCGAACTTCTCAAAAAAAATGCTTTCAGATTTTGCCGGCTTCTTAAAATATCCCCATGTTTCGGAAGCGCTAAACGGTATAATAGGAGCAAGAAATTTAATAAATATGTTTAATGCATAGCCAAAAACGGTTTGAACTGCACGTCTTTTTACCGAATTTTTCCCTTCCACATAAAGTATATCTTTGACTATATCTAAATAAAAAGAAGAAAATTCTATAAGAAATTTATAAATTCCCTGATAAACAAGATGAAAATCGTAATTTTCATAAGACCTTAAAATATTTTGCGAGATAAGCGTAATTCTATGAAGCGCATATTTGTCCAATTCCGAAAGGTTTTCATATTTAACCGAATCTGCGGTTTTATTGAAATCGTATAAATTACCGAGCATAAAACGCAAGGTATTTCTTATCTTTCTGTATCCTTCAGAAAGCCTGAATATTATTTCCTGCGATATTCTCATATCGTTTTTGTAGTCTTCAGACGCCGCCCATAGTCTCAGTATATCGGCTCCATACTTATTAATTATTTCATCGGGACTGATAACGTTTCCAAGAGATTTCGACATTTTTTTTCCAGAACTGTCAACAACAAACCCATGAGTTAAAACGGTTTTATAAGGTGCGCCGTCATCCGTTCCCACGCCGATAAGGAGGCTTGAGTGGAACCAACCCCTGTGCTGGTCCGACCCTTCGAGGTATAAATCAGCCGGAAAGCCGACGGCTTTAATCTCTTTGTCGTTTTTTAAGACGCAGTAATAGCTCACCCCGCTGTCAAACCAGACGTCAAGTATATCCTCCTCTTTTTCGAACTCCTTAGAGCCGCACTTTTCGCATTTTATATCTTTTTTGCTCAAGTTTATAAAATATTCGGCAGGCTTGTCGAACCAGACGTCGGCGCCGTATTTATCGAACTCGTCCGCTATATTAAGCGTAAGATCGTAATCTATATATGCCTCTCCGCAGTGTTTGCAGTAAAATGCCGTTATCGGAACGCCCCAAGACCTTTGTCTAGAGACACACCAGTCTGGTCTAGTTTCAAGCATACCCGAAATTCTGTCTATCCCCCATTTGGGAATCCACTTTACTTTTTCCAACTCATCAAGAGATTTATCTCTCAAATTATTTATTCCCATAGAAATAAACCACTGCTTTGTCGACCTTAAAATTACGGGGTGCTTGCACCTCCAGCAATGGGGATAAGAATGTTCTATTTTTTCTTCCAGAACCAGCGCTCCGACTTCTTTGAGTTTTTCTATGACGTGCGGATTAGATTCAAACACATGCATTCCAGCAAATGCAACCACGTCCTTTAAAAATCTTCCTTCGTTATTTACCGGCGCATAAGCCGGAAGATTATATTTAAGCCCCACGGCATAATCGTCGTCGCCGTGGCCTGGCGCGGTATGAACAAGTCCCGTTCCTGCATCCTTTTTTACGTGCGAACCGAGTATAAGTAAAGAATCCCTGTCTATAAAAGGATGGCGGGCAATTTTATTTTCGAGGTTTTTTCCGTTTGTTTTGGCTATTACTTTAAACTCCCCATATCCGAATTTTTTCATTAATTCTTTGGCAAGGCTTTCTTCGAGGATAAAAATTTCAGTTCCATTATTTACGAAAGAATATTCGAAATCCGGGTTTAAAGAAATAGCAAGATTTGAAGGAATAGTCCACGGCGTCGTAGTCCAGATTACCGCAAAAATGTCTTTGCCCCCGGTTTTGGAATAATCGATAATATCTTCGAGACTTGATTTTATTCTAAATTTTACGAAAATCGATGGGGAGGACTTTTCAGCATATTCGACTTCTGCTTCCGCAAGGGCGGTTTCGCACGACGAGCACCAGTATATAGGCTTATTTGCCCTATAAAGCCCTCCATTTTTTATAAAATTCGCCAATTTCCTAATGGTGTTAGCTTCATAATCATAATTCATGGTAAGATAAGGTTCATCGTATCTGCCTATACTTCCAAGCCTTTTAAATTCCTGCTTTTGAATATCGACAAACTTGCCGGCATATTCGCGGCAAAGTTTTCTTTTTCCGCTTTTCGAAATCGAATCTTTAGACTTTAAAGTTTTATCTACGTTATGTTCGATAGGAAGTCCGTGGCAGTCCCACCCGGGAATAAAAGGCGCATAATATCCCGACATAAGCTTAAAACGGACTATTATATCTTTCAATATTTTATTTAATGCCGTTCCAAGATGGATATGCCCGTTGGCATAAGGCGGACCGTCGTGAAGTATAAAAGTTTTAGGCCTGTTTTTTGCCTTTTCTATTATGTTTTTATAAAGCCCGCTTTCTTCCCATTCTTTGAGAAATTTTTCCTCCGTAGCCTTTAAATTTGCCTTCATCGGAAAATCTGTTTTCGGTAGGTTCAAAGTGTCTTTATATTCCATAATAGTCCTGTTTATATAGCTTAATTATTGTTAATTTATTTATATTTTAGATTAAATCTTTATTTACGCAGTTCGTTAAATCTCCGTTATTTA
>JAKASB010000072.1:4913-6752 GCA_021828255.1 bacterium
TTTTCGGTAGGTTCAAAGTGTCTTTATATTCCATAATAGTCCTGTTTATATAGCTTAATTATTGTTAATTTATTTATATTTTAGATTAAATCTTTATTTACGCAGTTCGTTAAATCTCCGTTATTTACCCACCCGTTTATATTTTGTGCGCACAAGCGGGAAATGTCGGCGAAAGACAATTCCGCAACCGAAACGGCATTGTAAGTTCCGAGCGTAGGAGCGTTAAATACTAAAATGCTTTTTTTTGAAGCATAATCTATATCTACGTTTTCATAACCGATGCCGAACTGCTGAACTAATTTAATGTTTCCACAAGATAAAATATCTTCGCCTATAGGAATTCCGGCATTTACTATTAAGGCTAAATTTTCGGATAAAAAAGATTGGCGGTTTTGCCCGCCTGTTTTTATGTCCTTTAAAAAACCTTCTTTGCTTGTATAATGCGTAACATTATGACCGTCGAGAAAAGGTTTTAGAATACTAAACATTTCCCTTGATCTTAATATTACGGCTATATTCATTTTTTAATTGATTATTAACTTTTCTTTAATGTTTTAGATTCAGCCGCTTTTACATTGTTAGTGTTATTTTGCGGCGATTTCTCGGATTTTTTTACCGCTTTTCCTGAAGTTTTTAAAGCAATAACGGCCTTGACGGTAGGCTGGGCGGTACTGCCTTTCAATGAGCCTTCCCCCTTGCATAGCTGAATTTTTTTAGAGTACGTATATTTATCCGGACAGATATATATGTGATTTTTTCCTTTAAATACGTTTATTTTAGTGACAGGTAAGGCATTATACCCTTTTAAAGCGCCTTTGCCGACGCAAAGCTGTATTTTAGGGTTATAGGAATATCCAAGCGGACAATAAAATCTGGCAAAAGATGAACCGGCAAAAACAGGTACGATAAGCGCAACGGCAAAAATTGACAATAAGGCCTGAACTGCTAAAGATTTAAAGCTTCCCATAGATTGAATCCCCCCTATTTTTAAATTAATTTTAACTATTATAACACCAAAGGTTTAATTTGTGAAGATTTTTAAACAAAAGTGTTAATAACTATTAAAATGTCTATCTATAAGGAACCGCTATAACTTACGAGGCCTGTTACCGGATAGATATAAAAGGTTAGCTGGGACGGCGAAACGCCGAAGGATAAAGATATTGGTGGAGTATCGGCATTATTGCCGTATGGCTGAAAAACGGCGCCGCCTTTGGCGCCTTTGGATAGACAAGGATTACCATTGCTACTAAATGTCCCCGGCTCCCCCTGAGAATTAAAAGCGATATAGTTTGCCGTGAACCCCTGCCCCTGCACGCTGTAATTTATGCCGTAATTCATAGTTACGTAAAAATTATCGGCGGTCTGCGCTAACGGATTTACGAGCGGCTGAAGAGAAGAGTTATTTGAAGCGCCGTTGCAGGCGCATACGGCATAACCGGAATAAGCCGCGCCGCTGCTTCCTAAAGCACAGGAAGGACTCGAACCTGAAGGCGAAAATACAACCGCGGTATAAGTAAAATGGCTCATGGCATAATTTTGAGCATATCTTATAGCAGACTGAAGCTGTCTTTCATACATACCTCTATCGCTTGAAACGGCGGAATTCAACCCGATAGTTCCGATAATCCCCAGAACTCCCATAAGAATTATTACCATTATTATTTCAACTAAGGTAAAACCGCTTCTATTCATAATATCTTATATTTTGCTGCATCAGTTAATTGCAATTATAGGCGTATTTTTAAATTATATCATTATTTCTTATATTTTTGGGTATATGTTGGGTATATTGAAATTATAAGATTAATGGCATATAATTTAAATAAAGTTCAATCA
>JAKASB010000073.1 GCA_021828255.1 bacterium
TGCGACTCCTGTATTATTAGAAGAACCGGTTTTGAGGAAGCTGGAATTAAAGATCCTACAAAATATTGCCCGTCAGACTAATTCCGTTACCTCTTTTATGTTAAAAACCATAGCCGACCTTACCCAGTTAAAACGGGATTTTAACTTATCGAAATTGATGCCGCTTTCTTCGAACTTTGCTTTTCCTCTAAGCAAAAATCCTGCGCCTTTGCCCTGAAGACCGGCAACGTCTTTAGAGGCGAGTATCATCTGAACTTCGCTACCTGCTTCTTCTACGTTTCTCTGGGTTTTGTTCAAGTGTCCAGCCGGAATTAAAAGCGCATCGTTATAAAGAACCTCGATATAACTGTTCCACGTGGCGGCAAGATGTATTCCGTCCGTCCCGTAAGTCGCAAAAGTTGCCGGACCCTCGTGTTTTAATATTTCGATGATTTTTTCGTTAAGCATAGGTCATTATACTCCTTCTGATCATAATAAATTTATAATATTATGTTTGTTTTGCTCACCTGCAGTTTCAATTTAAATTATACCATTATTATTATTATATGTTTTTTAATATGATTTTAAAATTTCTAATTTATTTATTATCATATTTTATTATATTTTACCGCATAACAAAGAATAAGGACAGTATCCGCATATTTTTTTATCCCCTTCTTTTTGCGGAAAATCAAAATAATCCGAATTTATGATTTCCCAAATAAACCTTTTAACAAATGCAGCGTAAGAGTTAAGAATTTGACTGTCTTTAAGACCTATGGAATATTCTCCGCCTTTTTTAAGTCCCCATAATTTAGCTGTTATATTAGAATAATCAACGCCTTTAGAATAATTATAAAGGATTATATAAAAAGGAAGCTGGACTGATTTAATACGTTTTAGCCATTCTTCCCTGTTTTCGGCAGTCGGAACGAAACTTTGATAAGGTCCGGTTAATATGCCGGTTGTTTTATAATCTATGATGTAATGACCGCCGTCCTTTTCTAAAATTAAATCTACCCTTCCCGTAAGTTTTATTGTTTTGCAGCCGGCGGCTTCGGTTTTAATATTTTCGCATGCTTCTATTTTCCAGCCTTCTACTTCTATATTGTCATTATCATTATCATAATTACCGCATTGCCCTGATATTATTATACCGGCATCTAATGGGTATTCGACCCCGGTCACCGCCGCTCCTGAAAGGTCTTTCTGCCTGTCCTCTATAAATATATTGAGGGCCGAGCGCATCTGCTTTTTTTGAAGATTAAGGATTCCGGAACCGTGAGTGTTAAAATTTTTGTCTAATATTCTATAAATATCCGTTTTCTCGTTTTCTAAATTAGAAATTAGATACGTCTTATTTAAAAACTTTTCGAAATATTCTTTTAGAACGCCATGAATAACACTGCCTACACCCGGAGCGTCTATATCGTCCCCGATATCTTCGCTTTCCCGCAGGTTTAGTACATATCTGTAATAAAACATCGAGGGGCATTTTAGATACGCATCGAGTTTGCCGGGAGAATAATCCATATTGCAAAGATACTCTTTTACTTCTTCCGACTTTTCTATTTTGAACGGTTCTTTTGAAATAAAATTAATTTTAAAAACGGAATTTGTTTCTTTCGGTTCTTTTAAGTTTTTCGATTTTTTCTGGATATCCCAAATAATTTTTTCAATAAAGCGGGATTTCCCCTGTATGCTTGAATCGTTATAAAAAAGATGAACTTCTTTGGCTCTCGATATAAGGTTAAAAAAATTATACTCCTGCATACGGGCAGATTCATTTGCGCCGGGAATATTCAAAAATTTCCTTACGTCTTCAGTCAATAAGGTATTTTCTTTGGAAACGTCCGGCACTATTCCTTCGTTTGCGCCAAGGTAAAACACCCTGTCGAAATTAATAATTCTTGCTTCCAAGGAGCCCAGAACCTGCAAACCTTTAAGAGGAGTCCCCCTGAAAGGAACCTTTTGCCGTTTTAAGATATTTTTTAATAGGCTGAAATAGCCGGAAATTCCCTCAAATTTATATAAAGATATATCTATGCCGCTACTGCCCCTGTCGTTATTTATACCTTCGAACTCCATTACTCCTATAAGAGCGGACTCTATAAATTTTAGACCGTAAGGATGCCTGTTCGCCGTCGAATTATTAGATATAGTATCTATGATTTTAATAATTTTTTCCATGAAATCTTTTATATTGTCGATATTTTCGAAATTAGATATAAATATCCTGTTTAGCTCCGCAAAATAATCTTTCATAGAACTTTCTGCACAGGCAACCGGCTCGGCATTTTTTAAATCTTTAATAGAAACAAATAAAATTTTATTTTTTTTAATATAAGATTCGATGGACTGGAAAAGCATTCTAGTTTGAACGGCGTTAAAACTGAACTGCGGCAATCCGCTTAATTTTCCGCTTATATTTTTTACGTAAGGATGCAGGAATAAGGAGATGTAATCTTTAGCGTAAAACTTATCTTTTTTTTTTCTGCTATGCAAAACAGCCATTAAATTAAAAAGCGCGTATAAGGGGGTTCTATTTAAAGAATATCCGATAGATATGTTGTAATCTTCTTTATTTAATAAATTTAAAACATTATGAAGCAAAGGAAAAAGATAATCCTCGTTAGGTAATACTATCAAATCTTTTGAAGAGAAATTGTCTTTAAAAGGTTTTATCGTTTCCTTAAGCTTCATTATCTCGTTATGTATAGAAGAGGTATTATTGAAATAAAATTTAACCGGCTCTTTTCCGCAAAAAAGTTCTTCCGGATATTCCATTTTTTTATTTATTTCTTTTTTTTCATCTGACAACGTAAGTTTCTCCAATAAATCAGGTATTCTATCGCCGGTTTTCGACACGATAAATACATCATCTTCCCGCTTATTTTTTAATATTTTTTTAAATAACTCCGACTCGGCATTGGTAATGCCGTAGAATCCCGCCAGAATCACTTTGCCGGGCAACATAGTCAAAGCGGCGGATTCATTACCTGCGACATATTTATACCTGTAAGACCTTGAAGACAGTCTGTATTCAGTGAGCGTTTCGTAAAAAATCTTATACATCTGGGAAAATTTAGAAAACTTATCCGAAAAATTAAAAAGGTCGCCGCCCGGGTTAATTTTTTCGGCTATAAGGTCGTCGCATGACGCAGGGTCGGTTAATTCTATTAAAAGTTCTTCAAAATCACCAAATAATTTATACCCCCATGGCATAAAGACGTCTAATTTTTCGGCATTTTTTATTATTGCGGTTTTTTCTTTTTTATTTAAATCAAAAAGGAGAAACGACGCTTCAGTGGGGTTTATTTTAGGAAAAGGGCAAGGAACGGCGGTTTCGTAACATTTGTCCACAAAATCGTCTATCGAAAACATACCGACTTTGTCGGTTGAAGTTTTATATGTATCGGAAAGATATTTCCTTAGAAAATAAACCGGTCTTCTATACGGAAATATAACCGTAACTTTTTGTCCGGCTTCAATTTCCTTAAAAATTAAGTCGCCGGTGTATTTTATAATATCTCCTGATTTTTTTAAAATATGCGCAACGCCTGAAATCAAATTGTCCATAATTTAACACTTAAAACTTAAATAAATCGTGCTTATCGATATTGTATATTACCGCCGAAATTTTTTTATCCTTATATATATCCTTTAAAACGGACTTATAACGAAATAATTGAGTTTCATAAGATTCCGCCTCTTTTTTATTCATATCGCCTGTTTTATAATCCAATATGCAAATTTCGCCCGATTTTTTAGATATAGATATAGACACCCTGTCCATTCTACAAACGCCGCCTGCCGCGGACAAATATTCTTTTTCCGTAAAAACCTCGTATATTTCTTTATCGAATAGCTTTAATAAAAAATCATTTTCTTTAATGCGCATTATTTTTTCTTTTATGTCTGTTTTTGTTTCAAAAATATTTGAGCCGTTATTTTTAATCCTTAATAAAACCATGTATTTTTCGATTAGAGCATCTAAGTTTTCAAAATCTTCCGTATATTTAATTTCACTTAAAACTCCGTGATAAAGGTCGCCTCTTTTTATGCTTAAATATTGGCTGCCTGTTTTTATAGCAGGCTCGAAACCGATATCGCAATATCCGCAATCTAATTCAGTGTATATGACATCTAAAAAACCGGCTCCCGCCATGCCTTTATCGTCCTTTTTATCGTCAGCCTCCTTAGTCCCCATTAAAAACTTTATTCCTCCTAACGATGAAGACAGAGAACATTCGTCTTTTGAAATTATTAGATTATACATCTCATGCTTTGCTCTGGTCAGTGCAACATAAAAATTATTTAAATCGCTTATGTTTTCGTCTTTTACCGCATCATAGTATACAGATTCTAAATAACGAGATTTAGAACCTGAATCTTTTTTGCCTTCAAACATTTTTTTTGTTATATAAAGAAGGTCTAAAGAACTGCTCCCGTCGTTTTTTTCGACCATTGCCGTAAAGTCGTTTTTATTCCAGCCCTTGTTGTTTTTACTATTTGCCTCGGAAGATTTAAGAGCGTAATTTTCTTCCGCAAAAAAAACATTTATGACCGCGCCCCATTGCAAACCTTTTGCCTTATGAACCGTTAAAAGGGTCAGAGCATTTTTAACTTCGGGCAGTTCTATAGAAAAAAGTTCGCTTGAGAGGTCATTTTTGGAATTCATTAATTCCGCAATATCGTTTAAATTAGCCGAACCATTTTTCTCGACGGATTGGATTACGTCTAAAAAATGTGCCAGATAGGCAGATTCATCAGAAAAATTTTCCGGCAGACAAAAGATTTTATAAACATATAAAACTAATTCGTATAAAGGCAGATATCCGGTTTTATTAAATAATTCCTCAAAATATTCGTTCCACAGACTTTCATACCTCTCCTTAAATATCGCATATAAAGGTCTTTCATTCTGAACATTTTTTAAATTTACCTCGAATATAAATTTTTCGAAATCATTTTTGCTATATTTAACTTTTCCGGCAGTTTCAAAACGATTTAAAGCATTTTCAAAGATGTCTCCCAGAATAAAACTGCCGAAATTAAAATCCTCTATAGGAGAATTTAAGAAATTTAAAAGCAGTTCTATTTCTTTTATAACTTTTCTGTTCCTTATGTCTAAACTGCTCTGGGTAACTACCGGATAACCTTTTGCTATAAGGCGTCCGCTTATATCGTTCAAGTACCTGTTTTTCTGAGCTAGAACGGCAATATCACCCAGATTATAGTTGCGGGATATAAGGTCTTCTATTATGGAGATAAGACGCCCTTTTATGTAGTCTAAGGGATCTGAGAGATCGCCGGGCGCGTTATTTTGCGCTTCGCCTCCGCCGTTATCCGTATCCATATCCGTATCCGTTCCTGCAATACCCACTTGAGAATCTTTAGCGTATTTAAAGATTTCCGTGCTGTAATAACCCCCGGTATTTATATTTTTACCTGCTTCGTCTCTGGGGGTATCCTGTTCGTATATTAAAAAACCTGCCGGATCCCCGGCTGATTCTACTTTATCTTTAATGACATTTTTAAAAACGTAATTAACGTAATCCACTAAAACCTTATCCGATCTGAAATTAGTTTTAAGTGATATGCTTTTAAATTCATTCGATGAAGGGAAAGAACTCCCGCTGGTATCTATAAGCGATTTCATTATTTTATAATCCGCGCCCCTAAAGGCATATAAAGCCTGTTTTAAATCTCCTACCGTAAATAAAGAACCTCCTTTTGAGAGGGACTCTTCTATCAAAGGCTTAAGATTTTGCCACTGAACTTTAGATGTATCCTGAAACTCGTCGATAAAATAATGGTAAATAATATTTCCGAGATGAAAATAAATTTCAGGAACCGAACTTCCGGTTAAAAAACGGCTTAATTTTTTGTTTATGTCGCTTATATAAACAAGACCTAAAATTTTATACGCATCTTTTAAATTATCTTTAAACGATTCATAAAGGGTTAAATACGGCAGGTTTTTTAATTTTGCTATATCGGGCAGATACCGGTTAAAATCATCTAATAATTCATCCCATTTTTTTGAATAATCCGTATTTTCGGAAGAAGGCTTTTGTTTTTTGTAAGGAAACCCTCTTCTTTCGTTAACTAATCCGAAATAATTTTTATTGTTTAAATAGTTTTTTATCTTATCTATTGATTCTTGTTTGACGTTCCCTTTAATATCAAAACCTTGCCGCTCAGCTGATTCGAGTAAGTCTTTTAATCCGCGGATTGCGGGTTTTAAGTTTTCGTCCAACCTTTCTTTAAACGAAAAATCGAATGAAAACTCGGCATTATAATTAGATTCCGTTTCCAGCAGATATTTCATTCTGCCTTTAATGCTTTTAGCCGGGTTAAAATCTATTCCGCCGCCGGTTTGACTTCTGTTAAGTAAGTCGAGGAACTCCGCTAACAGAGCTTCTTCTGCGGATTCTACCAAATTTTCGACGGCATAATCGATGACGGTGGAACTTTCGGTAGATATTTCGAAATCGGGAGGCAGACCTATTTCTATAGCCGATGCCTTCAGAATTTTTGAAGTAAAACTGTCTATCGTCCTTATCTGAAAATCGTGGTAATTTGACAATATATCGTCTATAAGTCCTTCTGCGGCTTCGGCGGGATTTGGTCCGCCGAACGTTATAATATTGGAAATATAACGGGCAGTGCCGG
>JAKASB010000074.1 GCA_021828255.1 bacterium
TAAGATAACTTCAATTAGATTGATTGTCAAGTTTTTTTATTATTTTTTGTAAAAATTACAATCTTTTTGATTTAATTTTAAATTCAAAAATCGTATAATATTTCTAAAAAAAATTATAAATTATGAACAAAAACAAAATAATTGCGTATTCTCTTTTATCTGTACTGATAATTCTTTTTATAATCAGACTTATACTTATAACGAAAATAGAACTGATTCCCGAAGAAACTTATTACTGGCAATGGTCAAGGCATTTATCGCTTTCTTATTATGATATGTCCCCAATGATTGCTTATACGATAGCCCTTACGACATTTTTCGGAAAATTTAACTCGCAGTTTTTTGTCAGGCTTGCCGCCCCGACAATATCCTTATTATTGTCTTTTTTTGTATTTATTATATTAAAAAAAATAACCGGCAAGACTATACCTTCATTAATTTGGGCGGTTCTACTAAACACTATCCCCATCTTTAACGTCGGCGGAGTACTAATTGTTTATGGAAACCTGCAAATACTGTTTTTTTCCTTAACCATTCTGTTTCTTATATATTTGATTATTACGGATAAAAATTATTACTGGTATTTAATAGGTATTTCTACCGGACTCGCATTATTAAGTAAATATACGGCGGTTTTCATTTACCTTATAGTTTTTCTTTTCCTTCTTTTAAGCAAAAGGTATCGAAAATATTTTTTAAAAAAAGAACCCTATTTGGCTTTTTTGATATCAATTGCCATATTTACTCCGGTAATAATCTGGAATTATTTTAACGATTTCGTATCTTTCAGGCATCTTTTAACATTATCTGGAGGATATGAAAACTTTAGTATTTTTTTATCTAACCTTTTTTTATTTATAGTCTCTCAAGCAGGAATAATTTCGCCTTTATTATTTATAATTATTATGGTCTTTGCATTTGCAGGTTTATATCTGGGTTTAAAGGAAAATAACGATATATATATTGCTCTTTCGACGGCTTCTTTGGTTCCTTTTTTGTATTTTGTATATCAATGCACAAAGACTACTGTTCAACCTAACTGGCCGGTATTTTTATATTTCCCGGCTTTCCTGCTGTCTTTTGTTTTAACGCTCAGATTATATTCCATTTTAAAATTAGACAAGATAAAAAAAATCATAGTATATTTTTACGGCTTTTCATTTTTGACCGGTTTTATCTTTTCTCTGATTATTTTTATTTCGCCGTATTATCCTGTTTTCAGTCCTTTTATAAGCATTAAAATCAGCAAAAGTCCATTAAAAGATATGCTTGGCTGGAAAAAAATGGGTACGGGCGTGGGTAAAATTCTCGCGGCGCATAAAAAAGACAATTTGCTTATAGCCGCAAGAAGATTCCAGGTCGCCAGCGAACTTGCATACTATGTTAAAGGAAAACCGCAAACGTATTCATTTAACTATTTTATAAGGAATAACGAATACTCTCTATGGAATGACTTCAAAAATAAAAAGGGGCGCAACTTTCTTTACGTAATAGATACAAAGTATGGCGGCAGGTTGGAAAAAAGCTTGTGTAAGAACTTTTTAAGCTGTTCCTTTGTAAAAAAAATAAGTATAAAAAATAAATATGGTCAAACTATAAGGACCATTAAAGTTTATATATTAAAGGATTTTTTATACAAAGACAAATTTATGTTTAAAAAATTCTCGTCGAAAGAATTCTGATCCGATTTTTTAAAAACCTCTGTCCTTAAGCACTTTTAAGGGTTCTGAAATCATATCCCCGAATTCGGCTTCCTTTTTAGAAAATCCGAAAGCTAAAGCCATTAACTGCGTCAGATAAACAATAGGAAGTTCCGAATCTTTCCCGAATTTCTCGACTATTTTAGGCTGGTTGACGTCTAAAGCTCCGGCACATTTCGGACATATCAGCGCAATAACGTCCGCCCCGGCTTTTTTAGCCTTTGAAATGGTCTGCGAACACAGAGTAAAAGAAGTTTCCTCGTCCTGAACCACATTTCTGCCGCCGCAGCATTGAACTTCATTCCCGTAAAAAACGGTTTCCGCCCCTATAGCTTCCAAAAAATCGTGCATAAAACGTGGTCTCTCTGAGTTATCCATATGCGGCTTTTTATCTGTAAAAGTATACATCGACGGTCTCGAATAAAGACAGCCGTAATACGGAGCCGCCTTTAGTCCTTTTAAGGGTTTAACGGTATTTCTTTTTACTTCGTCCACACCTTTTTCATTGTATAAAAACTCTAAAATATGCCTTGCTTCGCCGCCTGGAGCATATTCCTCTTCAAATTCGCCGGCTTCTTTAAATATCGCATTAACGGCTTCAAGTTCGTTTCGGTTTTCCCTGACCCTTGTAATTGACCTTTCAAATTCATGATAACACACCGAACATGCCATAACCAAGTCTTTTGAGCCGAGTCTGTTTTGGGCAAGCATCATATTTCTAAGGGGCAGATACATTGCCGCCGCTCCCTTAGATTTCATTTCTCCTATGCCGCAGCAATTATAATCCGGTATCTCGACAAGTTCTATGCCCATCTTTTTTGAAACTAATTTGGAACTGCTATTGTAAGCTCTGTCAATAGTCAATAAAGCACATCCCGGATAATATGCCGCCTGATTTTCGTTTAATTTATTCATTATAAAACTCCTCTTGCTATTTTAGTTTTCGCTATTTTCAATACTTTTTATATTTTTTAAGTAATTCTCTATTGCTTCTTTGGATTTCCCCCAGTTACGCGGTTTCCCAAGCCGTAATATGGAAAAAGCCCTACCGTCTTTAGCCATTTTAAAAATGGTGTCTCTTTCAATCTTTCCGAGCAGTTCTTTTGTTCTTCCGGTCTTTCGCATTGCGGAGGTATGAAGTTTTGCCAGATCTAATCTTCCGTCTCCTAAAATCATATCGTCGTATATTTTTTTAACGTCCTCGTCAACTTTTAATTTACTTTCGACTTCTTCCGGAAAATATTTTTTAATAACAAGTCCAAGCGCTTCCATCATTTCTGCCGGATTTACCTGTTTTGGACATCTCTGCGAACATTTATAGCACCCCACGCAGCGCCATGCAACATCGATATATTTCTTCAATTCCTTTAAGTTTCCAAGCTGCATCATATAAATAAACGCTCTCGGGTTAAACCTTCTATATAGAGGGGTGACGGTACAGCTTGCGGTACACATTCCGCACTGCCAGCACCTGTTAATTCTTGAACCTACGACGGTGTCTTTAATCTCTCTAAAAAAACTCCTGTCATACTCGGCATCTACTCTCGAAAGAATAAAAGTATTCCACCTTCCCGAAACATCCACACCGTCTATGACTAAATTTTTTTCCTCTTTAATGCTGTCGTCTTCGATAAGATGCCTTGCTATAATATGTTCGCCTTTTTCGGCGACAGGTCTGTGTTCCTGTTTTTCCAAAGCCATAAATCCCTCCTTATATATTGTATTGCTAAAATTATTATTCCTTTATCTTTCCAATACTTTACCCTGATACTTTACCCGGCTTTTTCCAATTCCAATTCCGGTTCCGGCGGTTCAATCTTTTCAATCCCCAGCAGTTTTTTCATTAAAGTAAATCCTTCGGGAACGCCGATAGATAAAGATTTAGATTCCGCATAGACCATTTTATAAACGTAATCCGAATACATATAGCTAAGAAGAATATCCGCTCCATAAGGCCGTTTTAAATGAAGCCCGTTTTTGCCGGACAGTTCATACAAGTAACCTACTTCGTCCCTCATCTCTCTTATGCTGAAAGGCATAATATAGGGGTTGCCGTCCCATGTCCTTTTCAAAAAATCCGCCATATAGGGCAGGCATCCCGTTCCGTTATCCTGCCTGTAAACCCAGGACGTCCACAAAACATTTTTCTCCGGTTCGTAAAAATGCAAAATTTCTAAAGCAATATCTCTTTTAACTATAATGTCTTCGTAGGAAAATGCTTCTAAAAAACGTCCGATTCTAATTTCGGCGGATTTTTTAGAATCTGCCAGACAACTAAACGCATTATTCAAACTGCCGACACTTAAGGTTTTTAAAATCTTTTCCTTATGCCTTCTTATAGAAAAAATCAAGGACAATATTTCGTCAAACCTGTCTTTTTCTAATTTACCGCCGGTTCTTCTTATATCCGATAAAAATTCTTTTACTATCCTCGTTTTAAGGGTCAAAAGACTATTGAAAAGCTCTATTTTTTCGATAGGCAAATTTTCATTGACGATTTCAAAGAATTTCTCTTCGTATCTTTTATCTGTTTTATTATTTTTTAAAATATACGGCATAAATTTACCTGTTTTTCACGGCATATGTGTAAGCGTTCATAGCGGCGGCGGCGCCTTCGGTAATAGAATCCGAAATAGCTTTCGGTCCAGTGCATGCGCCTGCCAGAAAAATTCCCGGCCTGTTTGATTTAAACGGGGACAGGGTAACATTTTCGGGTTTTAAAAATCCATGTTCGTCAAGCTCTATACCGAGTTTTTTAGACATTTCCGGTGACTGCGGCCCGCCTTCCATACCGGATGCCAAAACTACCATATCAAACGGAATCTCGAACGGTCCCCTGAGGAGCGTGTCCTCACCCTTGCATACCACGGTATTATCAGGCCCAGAGGTGATTTCGGCAATTCTGCCTTTAACTATCTGGACATCGTGTTCCTCCATAGCCTGCCAGTATAAATCTTCAAAAAAGCCGTAGGTTCTTATGTCCATATAAAATATATATACCTCGCAATCCGGAAAATGTTCCCTCAGTTCGATAGCCTGTTTTACGGAAACCGTACAGCAGACTCTCGAACAGTATTGATTTCCGACATGCCTGTCCCTCGAACCGACGCATAATATAAAAGCTACGTTTTTTGGAGGCTGTCCGTTAGACGGTCTTACAAAATTATTCTCCCCCATCATTCTTTCGAGGTCTTTTATGTCGATAACGTCGTCAAACAGCTGGTATGAATATTTTGCGTCCCTTGCAGGATCGAAATGTTCGAAGCCGGTAGAAACTATGACCGAATCAAAGGTTTTTGTTTCGTTTCCGTTAGCCGACTTTATCGTTGCATCAAATTTCTTCCCTTTTTCTTTAAAATCGGATATTTCCGAAGAATAATAAACTTTAATATTACTGCCGGTTTCGGTCTTTTTAATTAACTCTCCTATTACGTTATCGGCAGGCTGCATATCAGGAAACAAAAATTTATATTTGAATTTTTTCGGGTTGCCTCCAAGAAACGAATCCCTTTCCACCAAAGTTACCTTCACGCCTATCTCGGATAGCATAGTTGCCGCATTTAAACCTGCCGGACCTCCGCCAATTACTAAAATATTTTCAGCCATATAAAATCCTCCGAATGAATTATTAATTAATATTAATAAATAATGATAATTGTCTTAAATTTATTTAAATTTATTTTGGATATTCGTATAAATTAACGGTTTTGCCGCCGGCTTTAAGTTCTTCGAGATAGGCGTTATATTCTTCTTCCGATTTTTTCCAGTCAATTCCAATTTTTTCGCATAACGGTCTCCAGTCCGTAGTATGCCATTGAAGTTGGACTATTTTAAAAACATCCGCGCCGCAGGCTAATGCCGCAAACATAACGTCTGCCATAACTGGAACCTGTTCCGTATAGCCCATAGCTTTTCCTATCCACTGGTTTTTATCTAACGTCGTAGTGCATCCCGTATCCTGCGTCAAACAAACATCGGAATGGGCTTCCCTGACCATCGGTCTTATTTTCCTGTCCATTACAAACGACCTCGACGCTTCCCTTTCCGTCAGTATGTGTCTGAAACCAAATCCGCAGCAGTCGTACCACGTCGAATAATCCGCAACCTGCGCCCCAAGCGCAAGCGCGACGCCCGTAGAAACCGCCGTTCTTTTTCCCGCATATATGTCTTTATCGTAAATGCAGTCTTCAGGAATCATTTTATAGGTATGGCAGGCAGGATGAACGGTTGCTATAACATTGCTTAAATCGTATTTTTTTAACTTTGCTATTTCAAAGCGCATAACGTGGACCCATTCGCTGTAATGCACGATATATTCGGGAATAACTAATTCCCTGCCTATTTTGTGCATTATTCTTTTGACCTCGTCCCGCAGTTCTTTGTATTCGACTAACATATTCCGCATTTCTTTATAATCGCCGAACGTCGTGGCGCAGTGGAACAGCGGAAACAAGCCTAATTCATATGCCCTGTGCCAGTTTCTGACCGCAACTGCCGCAAGCCCAACTGGATTAGACGTCCCCGAGCCGTGATAATTCCATGCGGTGCAGGATGTCTGGTTTCTTTCGTCAACATATTCCAAACCCATCTTATTCATAAACCATAATAGCGAAACAGGATAGCCCGGGATATTGCCGCACTGTCCGCAGGATTTATGATGCCATATTTTATTGGTGGGAATCTTTTTTTTCCAGCCGAATAAAGTATCGGCCTCGATAGGCTTATTTTCGTCTTTGATATGTATAACCTTAATCTCGCCTTTTGCTTCAAGTTCAAGAAGCTCTTCGTGAATATCTTCGAGTTTTCTTCCGGCGGAGTGAATATAATCGGATTTTACGTTTGCAAGACCAAGCCTGTTGCTGATTTCTATAGCCATATTTATATCTCCTTAATTTATGTTATTGTCATTCGTTATTGTTATTGTTATTCCGGCATATCTTTTGC
>JAKASB010000075.1 GCA_021828255.1 bacterium
TATATCTTCTGAATTTTATTTAGAAGAACATCCTTCTCTTGCCGGGTGCTGCCCCGGTTTGATAAGAAGATTTTACGCCCGTGATTACTTTGGTACCCGCTTTAATATATTTCGAGATAACTTCCGTATATTCGTCGTTGCTTATACCGAGCTTTACTATAACCGGTTCGAGAACGCCTTTTTTTAGTATCCAGACCACGCCTTCGCCGACTTTTAATTTTTGGGATAAATTGTTTAAAATTTGTTTATTTTCGTTAGCCGGTATAAACCTTAAGGCGGAATTGGGGACGCCCAGAATGCCCTTTTTTTCGGCAACGTAAATTTTAACTATCGCAGTCATGCCGGGAAGTATAAGCATTTTTTTATTGTCAAAAAATATCGTAACATTATAGCTTACTACACCGGAAACCGTGGTTGGGTTTATTCTTATGTTATGCACTTTTCCCCATATAATTTTATTCGGATACGCATAAACGGTAAACGATGTTTTGTCGCCTTTTTTAATTCCCCCAAGGTCGGCTTCGTTTGTCGTGGTATCAACCTCCATCTTTGCAATATCTTCGCCTATGCTAAAAAGACTCGGCGTTTGAAAACTGGAAGCAACCGTTTGACCCACTACGACACTTACATTTATTATTATACCGTTGACAGGCGAGTATATCTTTGTGTACGAAAGATTTGTTTCATCCTGAGAAAGTTGAGCCTTACCGGCATTAACGACGTCCGTTAAGAATTTTAGCTGGGCTATGTCCTGAAGGTAAACGCTGTAAGCGTTTTGTTCCGTCGCATGGGCTATCAGGTTCTCTTTCCATAATTTCTTATCCCTGATATATGTAAGTTTATCATAGGCTAAAAGCGCTTTTTGTTTTAAAACGTTGGCTCTTGCAGAAGCAAGATTGGCTTTGTCCTGATCAACCCTTTGAATAAAAGGGACTGGATCTATTTCGGCAAGGAGCTGTCCTTTTTTTACTATAGAATTGTACCAGACGTAAAGTTTAGAAAATCTTCCCGATACTTGTGCGCCGATGTTTATAGTTTTGATAGGATTTGTAGTTCCGGAAGTCGTAACATATTTTTGTATCGTTATCGGTTTTACTGCATATAGTCCATAAGAAACATTTTTTGTTCTTGATCTTATTATAAAGTAACTAACGACTAATATTAAAACTAAAATAGCCGCGGTTATAATAATAATTTTCTTATTTTTTGTTTTTGCCATATGTTTAGTCCTTTTTATTATTTTATATAATGTTCTATCATTAAACCAAGGTCGGAATAAAGTTTAGCTTTCAGATAAAAATATGTATATTCGCCGTTTATATAGTTTGTTATAGCGGATATATACTGTGAGTTTGCCGTAACGAGCTGCACCATAGAGCCTACGCCTACCTCATAGCTTTTTAAAGCAAGCGTGTAAGCAAGCTTGGAGGCTTTTTCCGAAGATTTTAGCGCCTTTACCGTTAAATATTGGTTATTGATTGCATAATAATCGTTTGAAATACTATAAACTATATTATTCTGCGTTAGCAGTTTATTCCAGATATTGCCGTTCAATACGGCTTTAGAATAATCAATCTGGTTCCGGGTTAAAAATCCGTTAAAAATAGGTATGGAAACGGATAGTCCGGCGGAATAATTTCTATTTAGAGGAAATGATGAATTTTGTCCGGTGTATGAAAAATCGGCGTTAAAAGTAGGAAAGTATCCGCTCGTTGCCTTTTTCACGGAAGCTTTTGAAGCTTTTACCGTATAGACGGCCTGTTTTAGTTGGGGATTGTATTTTAAAGCCGTTTTCATAAGTTCCCGAAGTTTGCTCTTAAAAGGTTTAAACTTGAGCGTATTTATAAACCGGTATTTTTTTGACGGCGGGAGTCCGATTGAATTTAAAAGCGCCAGCCGCGCAATTTTTACGTTAAATGTCGAATTTATATACGTCGCTTTTGCCGTTTCCATTGTTGCTTTTGCAGTTTCCGCGTCTAAAAGGTCTCCTGTTCCCACCTTGTAAAAAGCCGTAGCGGCTTTATACTGAGTTTCGTCGTTTTTAAGGTTTTCCTTATCCGTCAGCATTAATTCTTTATCGGCAAAATATTCGGCAAAATTAAGGATTACGTTATAAAGGTCGCCGTTGACGGTATAATTATATCCGGCATTTGCCCCTTTCATTTGATATTTTGCATTAAGATAATTGTAATAGCGGGAACCGAAAGAATAGAGCATATACGTTGCATTTAAAGTTGCAGAGTAATTATTTAAAGAATAGTTTATCCCCTGTCCGTTATAAACTTGTCCACCCGAAATGATACCCTTATTATTAACATTCATAAAAGAATTTTTTGAGAATCCGGCAGTTCCGGAAATTTGCGGATAATACTGAGAAAGGGTCTGATTTTTTGTATAAATCGAAGCAATGTAGGAATATTTTGAGCTTAATATTCCGGGATAAAGTTTCAATGCAAGCCGCAGAGCGTCTTTTAATGTTATAACTTTGGATGCTCCGTAGGCGATCCCGCTTATTGCCCCGCCTGTTTTTTGTCCACCGGTATTTAAAGTTATTATTCCGGTTCCGGTTTTTGCAAGAGCGCGGTTGTTCCGTCCTGTAATTAAAAATACGGAAACAAATAAACACAATGCCGCCGCAAGTAGAAAATTATTTTTATTTTTTCTGGTTTTAACTGCCATTTTATATTATTATAAATGATTACAAAGTATTATTGTCAATAATAAAATATAAATAATAATTCAATAATCCTAATTATAATGACTTTAAAGTCATTTGTCAATATAAAAACCCCGAGAGCCTTAAAATTTCTTGACTAAAAAATAGTAATAAATTATAATTAAAAGGTGTCTTCTTTAGTGAACCGTTTTAGCAATCATATTTTACGGCATATTTATATATAAATATATATAAATTATTAAATTAAAAAATAAAAAACTTTGGTATATTACGATGAAAACAGTCATAAACGAACAAAATAGACGCAACTTTGTATCTGAAGTCGAATCGATGCTTCATGACAAGCTGGCTAAATGCTATCAATGCGGCAAATGTTCCGCGGGATGTCCCGTCAACTTCGAGATGGATTATACACCAAACCAAATTATAAAAATGACGGAACTCGGAATGGAAGATACCGTTTTAAATTCCAAAACTATATGGCTCTGTGTTTCATGCAACACATGTTCCACCCGTTGTCCTAAAGGATTTGAAGTTACGGAAATTATGGATGTTCTTAGAGAAATAGCCGAGAAAAAAGGCATCGTGTCGAAAGTCGAAAAAGAAGTTCAGATGTTTCACGAAGTCTTTCTTGATAACGTCAAGTCCAACGGCAGGATATTCGAACTCGAGCTTGTCGGCAAATATAAATTAAAGACCCGGCATCTGTTTAGGGATATGTTTTTGGCTCCTAAAATGCTGGAAAAAGGCAAACTTAAAATGCATGGAGAAAAAATATCCGGCTTAAATCAAATTGCCAAAATTTTTAAGGATTTTGAATAAAAATAAAAATTAAAATTATCAATTTTATTAATTATCAATCGGGAGAAACCATAATAATATGAAATTAGCATATTACCCGGGATGTTCGCTTAAAGGGACGTCGTTCGAATATGAAGTATCTTTATTAAAAATACTAGGCGTCCTAAACATCGAGATTAAGGAGATACCAGACTGGAACTGCTGCGGGGCTTCCGCTGCGCACAGCATAAATCATAATCTATCCATTGCCCTTCCGGCAAGAAATCTTGCAATAGCGGAAAACGGCGGATACGAATCCGTCCTTGCGCCATGCGCGGCTTGTTCAAACAGACTTAAAAGCGCCGACTATGAACTAAAAACCGACGATATTCTCAAAAAGAAAATAACGGATTCTTTAGAAATGTCTTATAATGCCGAAATGAGCATTAACAATATGCTCGAATTTCTTACCGGCGTAATAGGAAAAGACAAAATAAAATCTATGGTGAAAAAGCCTTTAGCCGGTCTTAAAGTTGCCTCGTATTACGGTTGCCTGTTAGTTAGACCGCCCAAAATTATGCAGTTCGACGACCCCGAAAATCCGGTTACTATGGATGAGTTGGTTGCGCTTACGGGAGCCGAACCGGTGGACTATTCTTTTAAAACGGAATGTTGCGGAGCAATTAACTCGCTTTCCAAGCCGGACGTCGTTATGGCTTTGACCGGCAACATTCTTTACGACATTAAAAAACATGGAGCCGACCTTGTAGTAGTCGCATGTCCGCTCTGTCATTCCAATTTAGACGTCAGGCAGAGGGAAATAGAAAGAAAATATGACGAAAAGATTGGGTTACCGGTTCTTTTTATAACTGAACTTTTAGGTCTTTCTTTCGGGATAGACCCTAATGACCTTGCTATAGACGGACATATGGTTGCCGCCGACAGGGTTTTGAAAAAGATAGGCGAAAATAAATAAAAAAATAAAATAGACAAAAAAATAAAGAGGTATATATTATGGCAAGAATAGGCGTATTTGTTTGTTGGTGCGGTTCCAATATCGCCGGAACTGTCGATGTCGAGAAAGTCAGGGAAGAAGCGGCTAAAATTCCGGGTGTGGTAAGCGCCTTAGATTATAAATATATGTGTTCGGATCCTGGTCAGAACAGCTTAAGAAATATAATAAAAGAAAAGAATTTAACAGGCATTGTTCTTGCAGCCTGCTCGCCTCATATGCATGAAAATACATTCAGAAAGGCTGCCGTAAAAGAAGGTTTAAATCCTTATTTTGTCGAGATAGCCAATATCAGGGAACAGGTCTCGTGGGTTCACGAAGACAAAGAAAGAGCAACCGCAAAAGCCGTCGACCTAATGAAAATGATGGTCGAGAAGGTCAAAAGAGACAAGTCTATCGAAGACGTCAGGGTTCCGTTAAATAAAAAAGCTTTAGTTATCGGCGGTGGAATCGCCGGAATACAGGCGGCTCTCGATATTGCCAACGGCGGTGTCGAGGTTCTGCTCGTCGAAAAAGAACCGTCCATCGGCGGAAGAATGATACAGTTAGATGAAACTTTTCCTACCCTTGATTGTTCAAGTTGTATAATGACTCCTAAAATGGTCGAAGTAAATCAGCACCCTGATATAAAACTATATACATATTCCGAGGTAGAAGATGTCTCCGGATATATAGGAAACTTTAAAGTAAAAATAAAGAAAAAGTCAAAAAGCGTCGTCGAAAAGGACTGTACCGGATGCGGTGAATGTTGGAATGTCTGTCCGATGCATAAAAACGTCAAAAGTGAATTTAACATGAATCTTTCCGAAAGGACGGCTATATATGTTCCTTTTCCTCAGGCGGTTCCGCTTGTTCCGGTGCTTGACCGTTCAACATGCCTGCATTATAAAAAGGGCGGCAAATGTCAGAGGTGTTTTGATGTTTGCGGGCCTAAGTGTATAGATTTCAGCCTTCAGGACGAAATTATAGAAGAAACGGTAGGAGCTATCGTCGCATCTACCGGATACGACCTTATGGATACCTCCATGTACGGCGAATACGGATACGGAAAATATAAAGACGTAATATCCGGTTTGCAGTTTGAAAGGCTTCTGTCTGCTTCCGGTCCTACCGAAGGTGTTATTAAAAGACCTTCCGACGGGAAAACTCCCCAGACCATCGTTTTTATTCAGTGTGTAGGTTCGAGGGATCCAGAAAAAGGAGCGCCCTATTGCTCCAAGGTATGCTGTATGTACACGGCTAAACACGCAAAATTGTTTGCCCACAAAGTTCACGGTTCCCAGAGCTATGTTTTTTACATCGACATAAGGGCGACAAGCAAAGGATATGAAGAGTTCGTCAGGGGAACTATGGAGCAGGACGGCGCGGTTTATTTAAGAGGCAGAGTATCTAAAATATATGAAGATGACGGCAAACTTATTGTTAAAGGCGCAGATACCCTTTCTGGAAATCAGGTAGAGATTGCCGCCGATATGGTCGTTCTTGCCACCGGCGTAATGCCGAAAAAAGGTTCCGATAAACTTGCGCAGATGCTTGGAATATCGTATGATAAATACGGATTTTTTACAGAATCGCATCCTAAACTGCGTCCGACGGAGTCTTCTACGGCAGGGATTTTTCTTGCGGGTATGGCTCAGGGACCCAGGGATATTCCTGAATCTGTTGTTTCCGGCTCTGCAGCCGCTTCTAAAATATTGGGACTTTTTTCAAAGAACGAATACGAGGTCGAAGGAACTATCGCAGGCGTCAACGAAGCGACATGCGTTGCATGTTTTTACTGTCAGAGAGTCTGCGCATATAGCGCTATAAGCAGAAAAGAAATTAAAGACAGGAGCGGAAAACTTATCAAGGTCGTCGCCGGCGTCAATCCAGGGTTATGTACCGGATGCGGCGCATGTGTAAACGCCTGTTTTTCAAAGTCTATCGACGTTAAAGGATTTATGGACGACCAGATATATGCAGAAATTAAGGCTTTGGCGGTATAAAAACAGATTAGTTAGCACAAACGGCATATTTTTCTGTTGAAAAAGGCGTGCTTTTTCAATGCACGCAGAAAAATATATGTTTGTATGCCGGACTTTGTCCGCTTTGC
>JAKASB010000005.1:0-4169 GCA_021828255.1 bacterium
ATAATTTCGTAATCGGTATCGTTAATTTTATTAATGGACAAAACTTTATGTCCCTGTTCTTCCATAGAGCGAGGAACGTTTCTTATTGCAGGCTCATAGTCCACTATGACCCTTAAAATTTCGCCTTTTTTAATTTTTTCTAAGGCAAGTTTTGATTTTACGAAAGTGAAGGGGCAGACTTCGCCTTTAATATTTAATTCGCTATATTCTTTATATTCTGACATTTAATTTGTACTCCTGTAACTTAGGTATTATATTTTATTTTAACAGATTTCTTAGTTTAGCTCCTGAACTCGCATAAGTCGCCGTATTCGATTAATTCAAAAACTGTCGGATTTTCGCCGCATAACGGACATGTTTTATCCTGCCTAAGTTTCATTTCGGTAAATTTCATATCGAGGGCATCGTATATGAGAAGCCTGCCGTTTAAAGTCTGACCTATGCCGAGAATTATTTTTATAGTCTCGTTTGCCTGAATTACCCCTATTACGCCAGGGAGAACCCCTAAGACCCCTGCTTCCTGACAGCTCGGAACAAGTCCGGCCGGCGGAGGAGCCGGAAAAAGACATCTGTAGCAGGGACCTTTCTCCGGCAGAAATACCGTAGCTTGTCCCTCGAACCGGAAAATAGAACCGTAAACGAGGGGTTTTTTCATAAAGTGACAGGCATCGTTTATTAAATATCTTGTAGGAAAATTATCTGTTGCGTCTATGACCGCATCGTAATCTTTTATTATATCTTTAATATTGGAGGCATTAATGCCTTCTTTATATGTTATGACTTTTACGTCGGGATTTATGCGTTCTATAGAATCTTTTGCCGAATCGACCTTGTATCTTCCGACATCTGCCGTTCCATGCCATATCTGTCTTTGAAGGTTTGATAAATCTACCGTATCGTAATCGACTATTCCGATAGTTCCTATTCCAGCCGCTCCAAGATAATATCCGCAAGGCGCGCCCAATCCTCCCGCGCCGATAAGCAGGACTCTCGACGCAAGCAGTTTTTCCTGTCCTTCGCCGCCGACTTCCGGCAATATTATATGTCTTGCGTATCTCTTAATCTGTTCCTCGGTAAAATCCAAAATTAATATCCTCCATATAAAAAAAGTTTTCTATTTAATATTTCACGTAGTGTAATTATTCCACTACGTCGAGAACGATAGGTTCAACGGTTACGCCCTTAGATTCTAAAAACTTTACCGCCTTTTCGATATCTTTGGATTCGCCTTCCAGTTCTATGGCAATTATGCCGATATCGTTAGATATGCTGGCACTCCTGATATTAGTAATAACGTTATAGTTTTTTCCGACAAGATAAATCAAAGGTTCTTTAATTACTTCCTGCGGATAATTGAGATAAAACTTTTTCTTTTCGGATGCCCCGCCTGCAATTGCAGGAATTATAGAGATAGTATCTCCATCTTTGACTTTTGAATTTATGTTGTCCATAAATCTAATATCTTCGTCATTAAGATAGACGTTTACGAATCTTCTGACGGAATCATTCTGCTCGCATATTCTTTCTTTGATGCCGGAAAAATTTTTTTCCAGATCATTTATTATTTCGATTATGTTCGAGCCGTTTGATTCTACTTCGGCTTTTCCATCGGTTAACGTTCTTAAAGGTGTAGGTATTCTTACTTTTATAGGCATTTCAAATCCTCCTCTTATCTTATTATTATTTATTATAATTTAATTTAAAAAAATTTAATTAATATTAATATAGTTTAAAATTTATTTTTCCTTTAATTTTTGCGAGGACCCCTTCGAACTCTTCAAGGTTTGCTTCGATAACCGGCGCTTCTTTTAATTTCCCGTTTATCGCTTCCAGCGTCTTCAGTCCGTTTCCGGTAATAGCCAGAACGGTGGTTTCGTTTTTATTAATATAACCTTTCTCGATAAGTTTTTTTGCGACCGCAACGGTAACGCCGCCTGCCGTTTCGGTGAATATGCCTTCCGTAGAGGCTAAAAGTTTCATTCCTTCCACGATTTCCTCATCCGTTGCATCTTCTCCGTATCCTCCGGTTTTATTCATAAGGTCGGAAGCATAATATCCGTCGGCGGGATTGCCGATGGCAAGCGATTTTGCAATAGTATCGGGAGTCCTGACCGGCTTAATAAATTCTCTTTTTTCTTTGACCGTAGCGGTTATAGGATTGCATCCCGTAGCCTGGGCGCCAAAAATTTTAACATGCGGTTTTTCCTTTAGTAAGCCGCAATAGTCGAATTCGTCAATGGCTTTTCCTACTTTGGTAATTAAAGAGCCGCCAGCCATAGGAACGACGATGTTGTCCGGAGCTTTAAATCCGAGCTGTTCCAGCATCTCGAAAGTAAGGGATTTAGAACCTTCCGCATAATAAGGTCTTAAATTTATATTTACGAATGCCCAACTGTGTTTTCCGGCAATTTCAGTGCAGAGTCTGTTTACTTTGTCATAACTGCCGTTAATTTTAACTAAGTTAGTATCGTATATTAAAGTTCCTAAAACTTTTCCAATTTCAAGGTTAGACGGTATAAATACGAAACTTTCGTAGCCGGAAGAAGCCGCCAGAGCCGCGACTGAATTAGCAAGATTTCCCGTAGAGGCGCATGCCACCACCTTAAAGCCGAATTCTCTTGCCTTTGCTATGGCTACCGAAACCACCCTGTCTTTAAAAGATAAGGTAGGAAAGTTCACGGCATCGTTTTTAACGTATATTTCTTTAACGCCGAGAGCCTTTGCAAGGTTACCTGCTTTTACAAGCGGGGTGTATCCAACGTTTTTACCTATTTTAATTTCTCCTTTTATAGGAAGAAGTTCCTGATAGCGCCACATATTGGGTTCGCGGGATTTAATTTTTTCTACCGTCATTTTCTGTTTTATTTTATCGTAATCGTAATCGACTTCCAGCGGACCAAAGCAATAATCGCAAACATAAAGTGGACTATCGGGATATTCTTTTCCGCATTCCCTGCATTTTAGACCTTTAACGAACATTTTCTCTCCTTATTTTAATCTTATTAATCTTCATTTATTTATTTTTGTCCTCATAACAAAAAAAAACCTCTTCTTCCTAATGAACATAGAAGAAGAGGTTTTAAAAACTCTTTTCTTCTTATCTTCCAGGAATAAACCTGCGGGAATTAGCACCGATTTTAATTTTATTACCGGTTGCTGCGGTTTCAAAGGGCCCGTCCCTCTACCGCTCTTGATAAGAACCTTATAGACTTGTAAATTTGCTAAAATGTCTATTTAATATATAAATTTAAAAGAACGAATAAATAATACTAGTTTTTATTATATAGTAAAAGTTTAAATAATGTCAAATAAAAAAACTATAAAAGCAATTTTCAGTATTTATATAATGTAAAAATTGAATTATAATTAATAAAAAATAATATAAATTCAATATAATATAAGTTAATGATGAAATCAAAGTTAACGTTATTGTTTTTATTTTTTTTCGTTTTTATGCTCGCCGCAGCTTTTTCCGGCTGTGTCCCATATATAATAGGCGGGAATTATTCAGGCGGGTTGTCATATAGTCCTCCTCCAAGATATTACCCTCCGAAGCAGATTTCGCACAATGTAGAAATCGGAGTTGCTTCATGGTATGGCCCCGGTTTTCAGGGAAGACCTACTGCAAGCGGTCAAATTTATAATATGTATGATTTAACAGCCGCTTCATTGACGCTTCCCTTAGACAGTTATGCTTACGTCACCGACCTTCAAAACCACAGAAGCGTGGAAGTTCTGGTTAACGACAGGGGTCCCTATGCCGACGGCAGAATTATGGACCTTTCCTATGCCGCCGCAAGAGCTCTTAATATGGTAGGTCCAGGGACTGCATTAGTAAGAGTGCAGTATCTCGGTCCTAAACCTGTTTCTGTAGCTAAAACCAAAAGCTATTTAAACGTGTATCATAACGTAAAATATATTCCTCCGGCATCCGGCTATACTCTTCAATTTGCTGCTTATACCAGAAAAGACAAGGCATTGCAAAAAGTATCCATTATGAAAAAATTTGTCCCCGGAGTCCATTTAACGACAAAAAATGTAAGAGGAATATTTTATTATAAAGTCGTATTCGGCAAGTTTAAAAACTTGAAAGCCGCCTATAATTTTGCCAAAATAATTGCAAAATACGGATACGACGTTTATATTACGAAGATTGAATAAAGTTTTAG
>JAKASB010000005.1:4269-36708 GCA_021828255.1 bacterium
TAAAACCTATAATGAAAAAAATAGTCGCCGTTATACCTGCCAGATATAAATCTACCAGATTTGAAGGGAAACCCCTCGCCTTAATTATGGGCAAGCCTATGATAAGGCACGTCTATGAAGGCGTTATAAAGTCCGAAATACTGTCCGACGTTATAATAGCTACTGAAGATAAGAGAATATACGATGTCTGCAGAGATTTCGGAGCGCATGCGGTTATGACGAAAGATACCCATCAAACCGGCACCGACAGAATAATAGAGGCGGTAAGCAACATCGATGCGGACATCGTATTAAACGTTCAAGGGGACGAGCCTTTAGTTAACTCCGAAATAATAGAAGCGTTAATAAAGCCGTTTAACGAAGGCGGCAATATTTCATATACGACCGTTAAAACCCCCATATACTCTTACGAAGAATTTATCGATCCCAATAATGTCAAAGTTATAGTCGATAAAAATAATTTTGGAATATATTTTTCTAGAAGTCCGATTCCTTACGACAGGGGAAAAGCTGAGAGTCTTAAAGATTTTAAAGGTATATTCGGTTATAAGCATCTCGGTTTTTACGGGTACACTAAAGAATTTCTTATAGAATTTGGAAAAACGGATATGTCTTATTTAGAAAAAAAAGAAATGCTGGAGCAGTTAAGGGCAATAGAAAACGGACATAGAATAAAGGTAGAAACCGTTAATATTTCTACTATTCCCGTCGATGTTCCGGACGACATAAAAAAGGTTGAAAATTTTATCTTAAAATCTTATAATAATTAGCTTAAATATTTAAAAAAATTTAAAGTAAAGGAGCAGTAAAAAAATGAAAGAAGGAATACACCCTAAAATTTATCAGGCGAAAGTAAAATGCGCCTGCGGCGAGGAATTTATTACAGGCAGTACGGTTGAAAAAATTCATGTCGATATATGTTCGAAATGCCATCCGTTTTATACGGGCAAGCAAAAATTTGTGGACAGTGCCGGAAGAATCGACAAATTTAACAAAAAATATGCCAAAACAGATAATAATAACAATAAAAAATAAGAATTTTATAATATTTCCTTATATGTTTGAATGGTTAAACTTATCAATTATACTTCTAAACCCGAAATCACTATCGCGACGGCAGCCAGGCTTTGCTACAGTTCTTACGGCATCGCAAAGATAGAAGCCGATTTTAATGACGGAGAAAAGGGCTTAGGAAAAGCAAGGAAATTAATTAAAAAAATCAGGGCATCAGGGCACGAGTCCGTCCTCGAACATTCTAATTTTACCTTTGGCGTAGAGAAACTTTCAAGAAGCGCTTCACATCAATTAGTAAGACACCGCATTGCGTCATATTCCCAGAGAAGCCAGCGTTATGTTAAAGAAGAGAAGCCTCAGTATGTTATTCCGGACTCCATAGCCCAAAATGAAGAGCTTTTGGCTAAATACAATAAGATGGTGAACGATATTTTTTCGCTGTACGGCTATTTTCTCGAAAAAGATGTTCCTGCCGAAGATGCCAGATATCTGCTTCCCAACGCAACCGAGACCCAGATTATTTTTACTATGAATGCAAGGGAGCTTTTGCACTTTTTCAGACTGAGAGGATGTAACCGGGCGCAGTGGGAAATTAGAGCCGTAGCTCAGGAGATGTTCAAACTTGTTTATCCTATTGCTCCGTCTGTTTTTTACGGCGCCGGTCCCGCATGTGTCAGGGGAAATTGTTCCGAAGGAGAATTTTCCTGCGGAAAACCGTCGGAAGTTAGAATGTCCTGGTTAAAAGGCGGTTTTGACTTTTAACCTTAAAAGTTTTTATATTTTCATACTTTTAAGAGGTGTGTCGTTAAATGCTTGATGAAAATCTAATGAAAAAGGCGCTGGAATTATCTGGTAGATCAAAAGAATTATATTCGCGAATACAGGAAGAAAGTTCAAAAGGATTCAGCACGGAAATAAAAGAATTGTCCAAGCAGTACAATTTAATTAAAAAAACAGCGGAGCAATTTTCGGAATATAAGAAAACCGAAGCGGAAATAACAGATCTCGAGACATTGATTAAATCCGAGTCGGACAAGGCATTAATAGATTTAGAAAATGAAGAAATCAATTCTTTAAAAAATAAAGCGTCTAAATTAGCGGAAGGAATTAAAGATTTTTTTTCCCCGAAAGAAAATTTGCAGGATAAAGACATTTTGCTGGAAATAAGAGCCGCAACCGGCGGAGAAGAAGCGGCTCTTTTTGCTCTAGACCTTTTCAAAATGTATAATAAATATGCCTTAAGCAAGAACTTCCAATTTGAGGTGCTTTCTTTGAGTCCTTCATCTTCTGGAGGGCTGAAAGAAGCTATTGTATCGGTAAAAGGCAAAGATGCATACCGCCTTTTACAATACGAAAGCGGGGTACACAGGGTTCAGAGGATTCCCGCTACCGAAACGCAGGGAAGGGTTCATACTTCGGCGGCAACGGTAGCCGTTATGCCCGAACCGGAAGACATCGATCTTAAAATAAACAACGAGGATTTAAGAATCGACGTTTACAGGTCTTCCGGACACGGCGGGCAGAGTGTAAACACGACGGATTCAGCGGTCAGAGTTACACATATTCCTACCGGACTTGTAGTTACCTGCCAGGATGAGAAATCACAGCATAAAAACAAAGCAAAAGCTCTGAGAATACTCAGATCTAGACTCTTAAGCAGGATAGAGGCGGATAAAAAGAGCATAGAAGCGCAAAGCAGGAAAAGTATGGTAGGAAGCGGTGACAGGAGCGAAAAAATAAGAACATACAATTTTTCTCAAGGCAGAATTACGGACCACAGGGCGGGAATAACGATACACAAGCTGGGTTCTTTCATGGACGGCGCTTTAGACGAACTTTTAATACCTTTAAAGAATTATTTTGAATCTCAAAAGCAATTACAATAATTATTATTATTTTGATAAAGATTTGTCCGTTTACGAATTGATCAAACGGGGTGAAACCTGTCTGAAAAATGAAAACATTCTAAACCCGTTTAACGAATCGGCGTGCATAATGAAGTATGTTCTAAGGAAAACCATAGAAGAAGTTATTATTTCTTATAACGAGAAAGTTGCCGAAAGTAAAATAAATTTATTCGAAAGATTAATCGAAAGAAGAAGTAAGAGAGAACCGTTTGCTTATATCGTGAACAAAAAAGAGTTTTACTCTTTAGATTTTTTTGTAAGCAGGTCTGTTTTAATACCGAGACCCGATACTGAATGTTTGGTGGATGAGGCATTAAAAGAAATAAAAAGGCTTTCCGGCGCATTAAAAAGGAAAATTTACATTCTCGATATAGGAACCGGTTCGGGAGCAATTGCGATTTCTATTGCAAAGAATTCTGATAATGTTATAATTTATGCTGCCGATAACAGTATGGGAAGTCTGAATGCCGCAAGGAAAAATATAATTGCAAACGGGGTACAGAAAAGGGTTAAGCCGGTTTATTTCGACATGCTAAAATTAAAATCGGATATAATGCCGGATATATTGTCTAATAATTTCAATAATTTCGATATAATTATTTCCAATCCTCCTTACATAGAAACCGGCGAATTGGAAATGCTGGAAGACGACATTAAACTCTATGAACCTCTTAAGGCTTTAGACGGCGGGGAAGACGGCCTAAAATTTTACAAAAAAATATTAGATACTGCCGTTAAAACTAAAAATAATAAAACTATTATTTTGGAAATAGACTGTAGAAAAAAATCGGAAATCCAGTCTTTATTTGCCGAAAAGTTTAAAAATAAAAAATTTAAGAATATAACTTTTATTAACGATTTAAATAATAAAGAAAGGGCGGTTAAAATTACATATGGATAAAATGGTTATAGAGGGAGGATTTCCATTAGTTGGAGAGGTTTCAATAAGCGGCTCTAAAAATGCGTCCTTGCCGATAATTGTCTCTTCGATTATGTTCGACGGTTTTGACAATGAAATAGATAATGTTCCAGACCTTGAAGATATTAAAACAATCAAAAAACTTTTAACGAGCCTTGGAGCGGAAATTAAAGAATCCGATCAACACGACAAACTAATTATAAATACATCAGGCATTAATAATTACGAGGCGCCGTATGACCTTGTAAAGACTATGAGAGCTTCCGTTCTGGTTTTAGGTCCTCTTCTTGCCAAATACAAAAAAGCGAGGGTTTCTTTGCCTGGAGGTTGTGCTATAGGCGCAAGACCAATAAATTTTCATTTAAACGCTCTTAAATTACTGGGTGCAACCGTCGAAGTTGACCATGGTTATGTGGAGGTTTATGCGGATAAGCTTAATGGTGCAGTAATAAATTTTCCGATTCCATCAGTGACAGGAACTGAAAACGTAATTATGGCGGCAACTCTCGCCGAGGGGGCGACTATTATAAAAAATGCCGCAAGAGAACCGGAAGTCGATGATATGATTACTGCTCTTAATAACGGCGGAGCAGACATAAAAAGGATAGAACCCGCCGTAATTGTCGTAAACGGTGTTAAAAAACTTAACAGGTTATGTCACCAAGTTCTTCCGGATAGAATAGAAGCTGGAACGTTTATGGCGGCATCAGCCATAACAGGAGGAGATATAGTCCTTAAAAATATAAATGTAAGCCATCTTAAGTCTGTTGTCGAAAAGCTTTCTGAAGCCGGCGCCAGGATTATTATAAATTCATCGTCTTCAATAAGAGTAAAAGGTTCCAAGGTCATTAAAAGCGTAGATATTTCTACGGCGCCTTATCCTGATTTCCCTACTGATATGCAGGCTCAAATGATGGCGCTGATGACGCTTTCCAGCGGATTATGCGTTATTACCGAAAATGTTTTCGAGAATAGGTTTATGCACGTGGCAGAACTTATCCGCCTCGGAGCCAATATAAAAATTAGAAATAATTTTGCAATAGTAAAAGGCATAAAGAAACTTTCCGGCGCAGAGGTTATGGCTACGGATTTAAGAGCAAGCGCTTCGCTTGTTTTAGCGGGATTGGCTTCCTCTGATGGTTTAACCACCATTTCGAGGATTTATCATCTGGACCGCGGCTATGAAAAAATGGAAAAAAAATTGGCTAATTTAGGCGCTATAATTTCAAGAGTTAAGGCAAGCGGCTCATCCGCCGCAGATGTAGATGAATCTGATTTTAACGATGCGGCTTGCGGTAAGAGCGCATAGAATGATGAAAACAGTACAAAATAAAAAACAGAATAAAAAGAAAAAACTCAAAATTGCCGTTCCTAAGGGAAGAGTGCTCAAAGATGCTCTTGGACTTTTAAGGAAATCCGGATACGTTAAACATCCGGATGCCGATTACGATTCAAGAAGACTTATATTCGATTATCAAGACGACGATGTAAGTCTGCTTATAGTAAAGCCTTGGGACGTACCTACCTTTGTCGAATACGGAGCCGCCGATGCAGGAATTTCCGGCAAGGACGTTTTACTTGAGAAGCCGAGAAATGTATATGAGCCTTTAGATTTAGGCATAGGCAAATGCAGAATCGTTGTGGCGGTGGATAAAGATATAGATATAATCGGTAAAGAAATTAAACGGGGCAGTAAAAATGCCAATGTGTCTAAAGACGATAACGATATTAAAAAAAAAATTTATTATTCGGGAACAAATCTGCGCATTGCAACAAAATATATCCACATCACGAGGGAGTTTTTTAATAAAAAAGGAGTTTCAAACGTTCAAATTATAAAACTGTACGGCAACGTAGAACTTGCCCCCATTTCCGGTCTGTGCGATTTTATCGTAGATCTGGTTTCGACCGGCGAAACTTTGAAACAAAATAATCTAATGCCGATAGAAGATATAGTATTTGTTACCTCGAGGCTTATAGTTAACAGGGCAAGCCTTAAAATCAATTCCGAAGAAATTGCATCTTTAATAGATAATTTAAAGGAGTATGTTAAAAAAAATGCTGCTATTTGATTCAGAAAATGATGATTTTAAAGAATTTCTAAAAAAAAGAAGGCTCGGACAGTTTGACTTTTCGGATAAAATTCAGCAGGAACTTAAGATTATACGTTCAGACATTATTTATAAAGGAGATAAAGCGTTATCCGCTTATACGAAAAAGTTTGATAAAATTAAACTGAAACCTGAGGATTTTTTAATTAAAGAAAAAGAAAAGGTAAAGTCCGTTAATTCTTTAACTAAGAACGAACGAAAAAGCATTGAGAATACAATAGGAAGGGTTTACGATTATCACTTAAGGCAAAAAATACAAACCTGGCTTTCTAATGATAATGACGGACTTATAACCGGACAGCTTGTAGCCCCCCTGCAAAGGGTCGGAATATATGTTCCGGGGGGAAAGGCGAGCTATCCATCCTCTGTTATTATGAATGCGGTTCCGGCATCCGCCGCCGGGGTTAAAGATATTATCATGGTTACTCCTCCGGGGGGTAAGTTAAGCGATTATGTTATTGCGGCGGCAGTTTTGTGCGGCATAGAGAAAATATTTAAAATAGGCGGTTCTCAGGCTATATTTGCCCTCGCTTACGGAACTGAAACGATTCCGCGTGTAGATAAGATAGCAGGTCCTGGAAATATCTACGTTGCTACGGCAAAAAAAATGGTTTACGGCGACGTAGGTATAGATATGATAGCGGGACCTAGCGAAATTGCTATAGTATGCGATGAATCCGCTGACCCGGAACTTGTAGCGATAGATATGATATCACAGGCGGAGCATGACGAAATGGCAATTTCTACGGTAATAAGCGATTCTCGCAAACTTATCGAAAAGATAAGACTAATTTTGCCGGAATTAATAAGAAAGGAGAAAAGAAAAGATATAATAGAAAAATCGGTAAATTCCAATGCCTCTTTAGTATCTACCGGTTCGATAAACGAATCTATTACTATTGTCAATGAGCTTGCTCCTGAACATCTGGAGTTATACATAAAAGACCCGTTCGAGAAATTGTTTTTAATAAAAAATGCGGGAGCCGTATTTTTAGGTGGAAATACTCCGGAAGCCTTAGGCGATTATGTTGCTGGTCCAAGTCATGTTCTGCCTACCGGCGGCACCGCAAGATTTTTTTCCCCCTTAGACACCCTATCTTTTCTTAAAAGAACAAGTGTTATTTCGGCGGGACCGGATTTTTTATTAAAAAGTGCGAGTGACGTCAAATTCTTTTCGGATATTGAAGGACTCAATGCGCACGGCGAATCGGTAAGTTTTAGGGTTAAAAAGGTAAAAAAATAATAAAAAAGTCGTATGTCTTCGTTAAAAATAGAAAATTTTATTAAAAACAGCGTTATTGAATTATCTGCCTATAAGATCAACGAAACTGAATCAAATGAAGCCTTAAAACTCGATGCAAACGAATCTAATTATACGCTAAGCAAAAATATTAAAAAAAGATACGCAGATTTTATAAAAGATACGCTCATAAATCTTTATCCCGATTCAGGCTCTAAAAACCTTATTAAACTGCTCGAAAAATTTTATGATACGGCGTCTAAAAATTTTATTTTCGGCAACGGCTCTGATGAACTTATATCGATTATTCTGCTAAGTCTAAAAAAAGACGTTGTTGTGAACATTCCATCCCCTTCTTTTTCTATGTACGATATTATAGCAAGATACAACGATTTAAAGATTAATCTTATAAAACTTGACGAAAAATATTTTGACCTGCCTGAAAATATAAGCTCTAATGAAGATAAAAGTTTAAAAAAAATATTTTTTTTCAGTTACCCCAATAATCCTACGGGGAGCCATTTCGACCGTAACGTCATAATAAAACTTCTTGAAAATAAAAATAATATCGTCGTAGTAGATGAGGCGTATATATTTTTTTCAAATAAGAAGTCTTTTATAGAATATATATCAAAATACGATAACTTAATCGTTTTAAGGACTTTTTCGAAAATAGGACTTGCAGGATTAAGATTTGGGATGCTTTTTTCGGGGGATAAGCTTATAAACGAATTTAAGAAAATAAAATTGCCGTATAATATAAACTCTTTAACGTTAAGTTCCATCGAATTTTTTTTAAATAATTTTGACGAATTTGATAAAAATATAAAAAAGACGATTAAACAGAGAGATAAATTATATTCTGCCCTGAATAAATTTAATTATATTCATGTTTATCCGTCTGATGCCAATTTTGTGTTGATAAAGTTGAAAGATAAAAAATTAAAAAATAAATTTGACGGGTTTCTTAGGGACAACAATATAATAATAAGAAGTTTTACGGGAAATATGAGGTTATTTTATAGAATAACCGTCGGTATGCCCGCCGAGAATAAAAAACTGGTGGACTATTTTAAAAGTTTTTCCGGGGAAAATAATTTTATATAAAATAAATATGCTATAATAATTATTGATAATTATTGGGTTTTAAGGCAAAAATATGGAAAAAACTAAACTGAAAAAAGATACAGAAGCTAAGAAAGTTAGGTCTAAAGGACGCAAAGGAAATTTTGCAAGAAAAACAACCGAGACCGATATTAAACTTTCGCTGAATATCGACGGGAAGGGCGAGTGCAGAATCGATTCCGGAGTACCGTTTTTTAACCATATGCTCGAACAATTTTCGAAGCATTCCGGCTTCGACATTTCCCTTAATGCAAAAGGCGATATAGGGGTTGACCTCCATCATCTTGTAGAAGATGCAGGAATTGTCATAGGCGGTGCATTAAAGGAATTATCGGGAGATAAAAAGGGTATTAAAAGATTTGGCTTCGCTTCTGTTCCTATGGACGAAGCGCTTGTCCGGTCGTCCGTCGATTTTTGCGGGAGAGCTTTTTTTGTTTATAAATTTATGGGCGAAGATATATCCCAATCCGAAAAAGAACTTCCGTCACCTCTTTGGCCGCTTTCTAAACAGGAATCGAGGGAAATCCTTGTCGATAAATTTTTTTACGTGTATTCAAATATATTTTTTGAAGCATTATGCAAAAACGCTCTTATAAATTTACATATAAATATTGAATACGGCTCAAATGTTCACCATATGGTAGAAGCGATATTTAAATCAACCGGCAGAGCCATATCGGATGCGCTTAAAATAGTAAATAATCACGGGATACCTTCGACAAAAGGAAGCATTTAGAAGAAATGAAAAATACAATTTTATTTTTATTCTGCTTGGTTGTATTGTTTAGTTTTGCTGCCGCAAAGGCGGGGGATGCTTATGCGTATGCCGGCAATATAACGAAAATCATCGGGGTTTCAGTAGATAATGTAAACGGGAGCATAGGCGTTTATACAATCGGCAGTCCATTGTATAAAGGATATTTATTCAGGAAGGGATATAAAAAATTCTTTATTTTAGTTTTCGGTCATTCCATTTTATATGGTTCCGGCAAAAAGATATCTAAGCCTTTTAAAAATATATTTTCCGTATCATATTCTCAATTCAGCATTGCTCCTAATTATTCGGTTCATATAGTTTTAAGGCAAAGCGCATTGGTAAAGCCGCTAATAAGGACGATAAATCTGGGGAGCGGTCGCTATAAAGTAATTATTTACGTTTCAAAGGGTGCGCGTTTTAAAATTAAACCCGCTAAATCAATACCGTCTGTTTTTAATGTTTTTATCGATGCAGGTCATGGCGGCGGTGATCCGGGAGGGATAGGACCTATGGGGCTGCCCGAAAGTTTTGTAAACTTAAGTATTGCTTTAAAATTAAGAAAACTTCTGGACGCCAAAGGAATCAGGACGGAAATAGACAGAACGTCTAATGTAGATGTCAGTCTTGGACAAAGAGTGGCAGAAGCAAACAAAAGCGGGTCTAATTTATTTATAGGTTTATACTGTAATTCAGTCGTAGTGCCTTATCTTTATGGAACTACTACTTATTATTTTCATAGAAATTCGTATCAATTTGCAAACTATTTAGAGCATTATATTTCATCTAAATTAAACCTGAAATACGATGGCGTTGTGAGAGATGACCTTTATGTTTTGAGATTTGTCGATATGCCTGCCGTCGTAATAGAATATGCCTATATTTCGAATCCCTATGAAGAGCATCTTTTAGCTTCTTCTACATTCAGACAGTTAATAGCAGACGGAATAGCGAATGCAATTTATAAATATTTTGTTATAGAAAAAAGGTAAATAGAATATTTTGAATAAAAATAAGCCGAAAAAAAAAATTGTGATAATTGATTACGGAATGGGCAACCTTAAAAATGTTCGCAACGCTTTTAATTTTTTAGGGTATGATGCCGAAATTACCGGAAATTATAGACATATTGAAAATGCTGCTCATTTAATTCTGCCGGGTGTAGGCGGGTTTAAAGACGCTATGTTGACGCTAAAGCAAAAAGGGCTGATCGAGCCGGTTAAAGACGCTATTGCCGGGGGTAAGAATTTTCTGGGAATATGTCTCGGCATGCAGCTTTTATTTGAAACTTCCGAGGAATTCGGACACAGTGAAGGTTTAGGAATTTTAAAAGGAAAAGTAATAAAATTTGACGAGGAAATTATTCCCCTGATACCGCATATAGGATGGAACGACGTAGAAATATTAAAGCCTTTAAAGGAATTTAACGGAATAGAAAATAAAAGTTTTTTTTATTTCCTGCACTCGTATTATTGTGTGCCGGAAGAAGATATAGCCGCCGCCGTTTGCGATTATTACGGTAAATTCAGCGCCTGCGTAAAAAAAGATAATATTTTTGCCTGCCAGTTTCATCCCGAAAAAAGTCATACGGCAGGATTGACGTTATTGAAGAATTTTATCAATAATTAAATTAATTAACTTGTAGATAATTTAAAATAATATAATAAATAGTTATGATTATAATACCTGCCGTAGATATACTCGGTTCAAAATGCGTAAGGCTGACTATGGGGGATTACGACGTTAAAAAGGAGTATGAGCTTTCTCCTTTGGAAGCTGCTTTGAACTGGCAAAAGTTGGGAGCAAAAAGACTTCATTTAGTCGATCTTAACGGAGCCAAATCTGGAAATCCGGATAATTTTAATATTATAAAAGATATTATAAAATCCGTTAAAATTAAGGTAGAAGTAGGCGGGGGCATCAGGGACGATAAAACAATAGAAAATTACTTTAAAGTCGGCGCATCATATATTATTCTCGGCTCGGTATTGTTCAAGGACATTTATTCCGTCGAGGCTTCTTTGTTAAATTATAGAGGTAAAATCATAGCCGGAATCGATTTATATGATGAAAAAATAGCAATTTCCGGTTGGAAAGAATTTGTGGAAATCCCTTTTGGCGAAGCGGTAGAAAACTTAAGAGACCATTATGGAATAGAAACTTTTATATTCACCGATATTAAAAAAGACGGTATGCTAGCGGGGGTCAATTTGGAACTCATACCTCGGCTTGCAAAATTAGGCGTAAATATTATTGCATCCGGCGGAGTTTCGGGAGCGGGCGATATTATGAAACTAAAAGAGCTTAATCTTCCGTCTCTCGAAGGGGTAATAGTCGGGAAAGCTTTATACGACGGAAGGCTTGATTTAAAAGCCGCCAACGACTTATTATAAGGTAAATTTATGCTTGCAAAAAGGATAATACCATGCTTAGATATTAAAAACAACGAGGTTGTTAAAGGCATAAACTTTGAAGATTTGCGGAGTGCCGGCGATCCCGTGGAACTTGCAAAAAGGTATAACGATGAGCTTGCCGACGAGCTTATGTTTTTAGACATAACGGCTTCCCATGAAAAAAGAAAAACTATTTCGGAACTTGTAAGGAAGATTTCCGAAAATATTTTTATCCCCTTTAGCGTAGGCGGAGGCGTTTCGGAAATAGAAGATATACGAAATTTGCTGAATAGCGGGGCAGACAAGGTTTCTATTAATACTGCGGCAGTTCTGGGGCCAGGACTAATAGATACCGCGGCTAAAAAATTCGGTTCATCCACTATAGTAATAGCGATAGACGCGAAAAAAATCGGAGACGAATATATTGTTTTTACGCACGGAGGAAGGAATAACTCGGGAATTAATGCTATAAATTGGGCAAAAGAGGTGTATAATAGAGGCGCGGGAGAAATACTGCTGACAAGTATGGACAGAGACGGGACAAAAAACGGCTATGAAATAAACCTTACCTCGTCTGTCGTTAAAAACGTAAAAATTCCGGTAATTGCCTCGGGTGGCGCAAGAGATGCTAAAGATATGGAAGAGGTTTTTGTCAAGGCTGACGCGAGCGCCGCTCTTGCCGCTTCGATATTTCATTATGAAGACTCCGGTATTATTCCCATTAAAAAATATTTAAAATCTAAAGGAATAAATGTAAGATTATAAAAATTATAATTATACAATGAACGAAAAAGAAAATAATTTTACCTATATAACCATTGACATTTTTGATGAGAATACTCTTGACTTATTTTTAAAAAAAATTGATTTTTCCAAACTTAACGGGCTTATCCCAGCCGTTGCGCAGGATTATTTTTCGAAAGAAATTTTAATGCTTGCGTTTATGAACGAAGAATCATTGAGAAAAACCGTTGAAACAGGCTATGCCCATTATTTTTCCAGATCAAGAAATAAATTATGGAAAAAAGGGGAGACCTCGGGTCATACTCAGCAGATAAAAGAGATTTTTTTTGATTGCGATAACGACAGCGTTTTATTAAAAGTTATTCAAAAAGGTCCAGCTTGTCATACCGGGCATAAAACATGTTTTTACTCAAAAATAAATAACCGTCTGCTTGCAAATAGTAAAAATATAAATACCGATAACTATAAAGAAATATTTTATTCGCTTAAGTTGTTATACGACCTTATCGCAAGCCGAAAAGACTCTGACCCCGAAGAATCGTATGTTGCAAAGCTTTTAAATAGAGGACCGGAAAAAATAGGCAAAAAGATTCTGGAAGAATCCCTTGAGGTTATTTTGTCCGCCATAGACGGCGATAAGGATAAAATAATTTACGAATCCGCGGATTTAATGTTTTTTTATATAGTTATGTTAGTTTACTCGGAGATTGATTTTTTTAACGTGATAGATGAATTAAAAAAGCGGGAAGGTATTTCGGGATTAGACGAAAAGAAATCCCGTTAAAATTTATCGGTTGACAAATTAATAGAAAATATATGATACTATATATGACATACAAATATTAAAATAAAAATATAAAAATGCAAAAAAGGAGGCGAATTTAGGTTTTGTCTATCGTAAAAATTAAAGAAAACGAATCTTTCGAAAATGCTTTAAGAAGATTTAAAAAATCCTGCGAAAGAGCCGGGATTCTTTCAGAAATCAGGAAAAGAGAGCATTATGAAAAGCCGAGCGTCAAAAAAAAGAAAAAAGCGGCGGCTTCTAGAAAAAGAAATTCCAAGAAGAATTATTTCAGTTATTAATATGAGTTACATAGATATAGCCTTTTTAATTTTATTTATTGCATTAATGATAAGAGGCTTTTTTAGGGGCTTTATTAAAGAAGCTATATCCTTGCTGGGGGTTTTTGTTGCCTATTTTGGAGCAATATACATAAGTTCGAAAGCAAATGGTTCTTATTATATTATCAAACTGTTTCATAACCAAGAGATAGGGAAAATTATTATTTTTTCCGGTATATTTATATTTATTATAATTATTTTTGCCTTAATCTCGCTGATAATTACCAAAATTATAAATTTACTTCAATTAGGATTTTGCAACAGGTTAGGCGGTTTTTTTTTGCCGGAATTAAAACTTTTCTATTATTAGGTTTAGTTTTATATTTTCTTTTTTCGTTTCCGGTTATAAATAAGCATTTTGGATATTACAAATCTAAAAGTTTTATACCCTATTGTCTCAAAGCAGGCAAATTTTTATCCTCTTATATCGGCAAATTTTATTAAAATTTTTCTTTCTAAAAGACGATTAATATTTATAAATAAATATGGACAAAAATATAGAAACCGTATTATCTTATGTAAATATAGTCGATGAAGTGGCGGGGTTCGTCAAACTTAAAAAAAGAGGTCAAAACTATTCAGGCTTATGTCCCTTCCACTCCGAAAAGACCCCTTCTTTTCATGTAAGCGAATCAAAAGGGCTCTATTACTGTTTTGGATGCGGCAAAGGCGGAAACGTCATAGGATTTCTTAAAGATATAAAGGGAGAATCTTTTAAAGAGGTTATAGATTATCTTAAGAAAAAATATAATATTCCTCTCGAAGATACAAAATTATATAAATCTAACAAAACAGGTGAAAGCGAAGTTCCCGTTAAAAAGATTCTAAATCTTGCTTTAAACTTTTATTACGAAAATCTTTTCGTTTATATATCGAGTAGCGGACATATAATTAAATACCTTAGCGATAGGGGCATAGACGAAAATATCGCAAAAGATTTTAAATTAGGATATGCTGGATTCGGAAACGGATTAACCGCTCTTTTATTGAATAACAAGGTCGATTTAGATACTGCCGTAAATGCCGGATTATTAATTAAAAAACCTGAGTATAACAAAGGATATTCCGACAGGTTCGTTAATAAGCTTATTATTCCCATAATGGATAGAGCAGGAGAGCCTATTGCGCTTGCATCCCGAATAATTTTAAGGGAGGGTGAAGCATCCCCTCTTAATTTTCCGAAATATATAAACACAAATAATTCCGAAATTTTTGTAAAAAATAATACCTTATATGGTTTAAACAAAGCCCTGCCTTTTATTAAAAAGGAAAATGCCGTTTTCATAGTCGAGGGTTATTTCGATATGATAACGCTTTACTCTAATGGCATTAAGAATGTAGTTGCGACAATGGGTACGGCGCTTTCTAAAAATCATATAGTTAATTTATCAAGATTGAGCGATGAAATTATTTTGCTTTACGACGGCGATAAGGCCGGCATAAATGCAATTAATAGAGGAATAGAATTATTTCAGAGTTTTATGGAAAGTCCCGACAAAAATATCTATGCGGTATGTTTGAACGATGGCAGCGACCCCGACAGCTACGTTAGAAAATATGGGGGTAGCAGCCTTATAAAATTAATACAGGACAGAAAAAAAACTCCGGTAGAGTTTGTTCTTGATTACTATATTGAAAAAAGCGAAAATAGCGGTATAATTGAAAATGGGAAAGATGAGAGGAATCTTAAAGCGAAAATATCGATGATTCGTGAAATCGTTCCGTTTTTAAAGAAGATAAATAATAATATTATCTTTTCACATTATATAAATTTACTGGCTAACAGGCTTGGATTGAAAGAAAATGAAATAAGAAAATATATAGATTCAAATGAAACGGCAGGATTGGCTGCCCATCTTAATTTTAATAATAATGACGATTCCGCCGGCAATTCGGAGACCGGGGCCCTAAAAGAAGATTTAAATATAGAAGATTTAATAGTAGGTAAAATATTTTGCAACTTGCTATTGACAGAGTATATCAACGATGATATACTAAAAGAATTTTCCGATACAGATGCCATTTTTATTATTAAAGAGATAAAAAATACACTAAAAAACAATATAAATGAAGAAAATAATATTAAAATTAAGGGGAAGATAGAAGATATAGTTTTAAAAACAGAAAATAGTTTCAAATGGAATAAAATATATTATTCAAATTTATTAATAGAAAATAAAAGTGGGAAAGACGATTTCAAAAAACTTCTTATTCAATTAAAGGTAGGTAACATAAACAAAACCTGTAGAGGAATTTTGAGTGAAATTAAAAGTGGTTTATTGGATGAAAGTGATAAGCTGCTTAAATTTCAAGAACTTAACAGGTTAAAATATATTTCCAAAGAATTCCAGAGAAAAATTTGCGGATATTAGGGGTGATGATTTTATATTAATGTATGATTAAAAAAAACATAAAGGATAAGGATAAGGATAAGAAAAATGTCAAAGCAACGGCTAAAACTACTGCTAAAGCTAAAGCGGTCGTTTCCGGTATCTTAAAAGATAAAGAATTAAAAAATCAGATAATCAATAAAAGCGTAGAAAAGTTAAAGGAACGGCAGGGCAGATTAAGCTATGACGACTTTAACGATATCCTGCCTCAGAACATAGTGTCTCCAGACCAGATTGACGATTTGATAAGTATGCTGGGAGAAAAGGATATTGATCTGGGAAGAGATACATCTTCTATTTTTACGAAAGCGGGACATTCAAAGTTTGCTGCCGATGAAACATTTAATTTTAATGAAGAGGCGGAAGAAGAAGAAGATTTATCCCTTAAAACAAATGACCCGGTAAGGATGTATTTAAAGGAAATGGGGTCTGTTTCTTTGCTTACCCGCGAAAGAGAGATAGAAATAGCAAAGGGCATAGAAGAAGGAGAGGAGGAGATTTTTTCTTCAGTTCTGAATTCCGATATTTTAATAAGATGGATTATATCGATAGGAGATAAATTAAAGAATCAGGAGATTAACGTTGCAGGCATAGTTTCAGATTTTGACGATGTTGATTTTCCAAGCGATAAAGATATCGAAAGAGCTACTAATAGATTTTTGTCTATTATCGAAAAAATTAAAAAAGAAATAAAATATACAGAGAGTAAATCAAAGGTCGATAATTCCGCCAAAAAGCATAAAAAAGATAAAATATCAGTTTCGGAGGTTAATTCTATTGCCGATGAATCTAGTATTGAAGATAATATCGAAGATATAGATGCCGACAATATAACAAGAGTTTTTTCATGGACAACCCCTAAGGACTTATCTAAGGAAACAAAAAAAAGGATACTCGGTTATATTAAAGATTTAAGGCTCAAAAAGAAAATATCCGATAAAGTCATAATGAAGCTTAAAAATCAAAATGTGAAGATCTTAGAATTCGAAGAAAACATAAAAGAGCTTGAATCTACGTATAAAAAGAAAAACGAAAGGAGTGAACAGTCTAAATCGCAGGAACATAAGCAATTAGAAAGCATAAACAAACTTATCAACGAATATAAAGCTAAAATAGCCGTATCCGAAAAAGAAGTAGGCGTTTCTAAAAATGAACTAAAAAAAATAGTCAAAGCTATAAAAATCGGCGAAGAAAAATCAAAAGTTGCAAAAACCGAGCTTGTCGAAGCAAATTTAAGGCTTGTTGTTTCTATAGCAAAAAAATATTCAAACAGGGGCCTTCAATTTTTAGACCTTATACAGGAAGGCAATATAGGACTTATGAAAGCGGTAGAAAAGTTTCAGTATCAAAGAGGATATAAATTTTCTACATATGCGACATGGTGGATAAGACAGGCGATAACAAGGGCGATTGCCGATCAGGCGAGAACTATCAGAATTCCGGTTCATATGATAGAAACCATAAATAAATTAATCAGAACTTCCAGAACTTTAGTGCAGGAAATCGGAAGAGAACCTGTGCCGGAAGAAATTGCCGAGAGAATGGACCTTCCTATAGATAAAGTTAGAAAGGTTTTAAAGATAGCTAAAGAACCTATCTCATTAGAAACGCCTATAGGCGAAGAAGAGGATACGCATCTCGGAGATTTCATAGAAGACAAAGCAACCGTTCTCCCTTTAGAAGCCGCAATTAATTCGGATCTTGAAGAGCAAACCGGAAGGGTTTTGTCTTCCCTTACGGAAAGAGAAGAAAAGGTTCTAAGAATGAGGTTCGGCATAGGTATAAAATCAGACCATACTCTGGAAGAAGTAGGGCAGGAATTTGGAGTTACAAGAGAAAGAATAAGGCAGATCGAGGCAAAAGCTCTCAGGAAGCTCAGGCATCCAAGCCGTTCCAAAAGACTTAAAACATTTGTAAAGTAGTGGATTTAGGGCCCATAGCTCAGCTGGTAGAGCGGCCGGCTCATAACCGGTTGGTCCCTGGTTCGAACCCGGGTGGGCCCACCATTTTAAAAATGTCATTATTTATAAAAGATGTAGTAGGTAAATTAGAATACCTCATTCCCTTTGATCTTCAGGAAGATTGGGATAATTCAGGTTATCAAATAAAACTTGCAGACGCTCCCCTCTTAGGCATCGTAACATCGTTAGACCTCACTGATAAGTCGGTAGATTTGGCTGTGGGCAAAGGTTTTAATCTCATATTAATACACCACCCTCTTTTTTTTCACCCTTTAAGTTCGGTAGATTTAGACTCTAACGACGGAAAACTTACCGGGCTTCTCATAAAAAATAAAATTTGCGTTTACGCAATGCATACAAATTTTGATTCGTCGGTATATTCGATGAGCCGTTATATTTTAAATAAACTTGAAATAAAAGAAATCCTTCCTTTAATTCCGCATAAAAGAAAACTTTATAAACTTTCCGTTTTTATTCCTAAGGGTTATGTGAGAGTTGTAAGGGATGTTCTTTTCAAATACGGAAATCCTAAAATAGGTAATTACGAAAACTGTTCATTCGAAACAAAAGGAAAGGGTTCGTTTAAGCCGCTTGAGGGCTCAAATCCGTTTATAGGCGAATCACTAAAAACAACCTTTACCGATGAGTCTAAACTTGAACTTTTAATAGAAGAAAGATTTATTAAAAAAGCGATAGACGAAATGAAGAAAGTCCACCCGTATGAAGAAGCCGCCTTCGATTTATATCCGCTATACGACTTTGGCGGCAATAATACCCACGGCATTGGCGCTTTTGGAGATTTCGAAAGTAAAATTACGCTAAGCAATCTTTTAGACAAAATACAGGGGTTATTTTCTCCTATTTTTATAAATTATTGCGGAAATTTAAATAAAAACATAAAAAAGGTTGCGGTTGTTTCCGGAAGCGGTTTTTCTTATATAGACAATGCCGTAAAATCAGGTTGTGATGTTTTAATATCCTCGGAATTAACGCAGAGCAAGGCAATTAAGGCAAATAAAAGCGGAATATGTCTAATAGAAATGTCTCATTTCGATACGGAAAAACATTTTACTGTTATAACCAAAGATATATTATCCGAAGAATTCAATATATCCGTTATCGAAAATACTAATGAAAATAACCCGTTTTTTAAATATAAAGGAGGAGAACTTTGAACGAACAGATTTCTTTTATAGTGGAAATACAAAATATCGACATGGAGCTGTTAAAATTTGAAGAATTGCTTAAAAAAACTTTCAATGAAATTGAGGATTCACAGAATAATCTTAAATCGAAAGAATTGGAACTTGAAAGACTGAAAGAGGAACTAAGGGAGGTTAATAAAAAAATCGGCTGTTCCGAACTTGATATAAAATCTTATGAAGATAAGATAATTAAGATGAAAGATACGCAGAAGCTGATTAAAACTAACAAAGAATACAATGCGATTCAAAAATCGATAAAAGATAACGAAGCCTTAAAAAAGAAGTCTGAGGACGAACAATTAGCATATATGGAAGATAAAGAGACTATAAACGGCAAAATAACCCTCATTCAAAAAGAAATACAAGAACTTGCCTATGAGTTATCGGTTAAAAATGCGGAATATAAAAAAAACGAGCGGGAATTTGAGGCGGTTAAAAAAGATTTTTTAGATAAAAGAGAATTTACTAAAAACAAGATCAAAAAAGATTATATCGATATATACGAAGCCGTAAAAAAAAATAAAGGGTTTCCGGCGATTGCTACAGTAATGCAATCCGGAGCATGTACAGGGTGTTATAGGATGCTCCCGCCGCAGCAGTTTAACGAACTTATATCGGAAAACGTATTTATGCAGTGTCCCGTGTGTTCAAGGATACTTTATATCGATACGACTTTATCTGCGTCTGCGTCCTCTGCCGGCAAAGTTTCGGAGAAACTCAATAAAAATAAAATATGAACTTAACCGTTTATACAGACGGGGCATCTCGTGGAAATCCCGGTAAGTCCGGAGCAGGGATACTGATTCTTGACGGAAATAAACAAAAGATGGCTTCTTTAAATAAATATCTGGGTGTTTCAACCAATAATGAAGCTGAATATAAGGCGCTTATTATTGCGCTGGAATATTTATCAAGTATACTGCCGAATGCCCGCGGTATATCAGGGGTTCTTTTTTTATTGGATTCTCAGTTGCTTGTCAATCAGATGAACGGAGTTTATTCCGTTAAAAGCGCAAATATCCTGCCTCTTTATAATAAAGCGCAAAAATTGCTTAAAGATATAAAGACGGCTCCAAAACTCAGGGAAGGTTTATTAAAAGTCACATTCCGGTACATTCCGAGAGAACTTAACAAGGATGCCGACAGGCTGGCAAATCTGGCGATAGATGCGTCTGCTGCCGTATCTGTATAAATATATAAATATTATATATATTGACGAATAAACGCCAAACTGTTAAAATATTTTTATAGCCGTAAGCAAAAACAGTCGGTCGCGGAAGATTTTTATGTCTTTCGAGGAAAGTCCGGGCTCCAAAGAGCATAACGCCGTTTTATACCGGTGAAGGCAACTTTAAGGAAAGCGCAACAGAAAATATACCGCCTTATTGAATTATTGATTATTAAATCATTAAATACCGAAATTTTTAATAGGGTAAGGGTGAAATAGCGAGGTAAGAGCTCACTTGGACATTATGTAAATAATGTTTATGGCAAGCCCCGTTAGGAGCAAGAACAAATAGGAAGACTTAAGGCTGCTCGCCTTGCATAGTCTTCGGGTTGTTCGCACAGAGAAATGACCGACCTTAGACAGAACCCGGCTTATGGTTTTGCTTGCGGCTATAACTCACCTTTAATTATTATAAACTTAAGTCTAAATGGAAATCAAAAACATCAGGAATTTTTCTATTATAGCACATATAGATCACGGAAAATCTACGCTTGCGGACAGGTTTCTGGATTTTACCGGAGCAATCACCGAAAGAGAAAAAGTTTCCCAATTTTTAGACAATATGGAGCTTGAGCGGGAAAGAGGAATTACTATTAAGGCGCAGACCGTAAGATTGAATTATAATTACAAAGGCAAGGATTATATCCTTAATCTAATCGACACTCCAGGGCACGTAGATTTCTCTTACGAAGTATCAAAATCGTTAGCCGCATGCGAGGGCGCTCTTCTTGTCGTCGATGCGACCCAAGGAGTGGAAGCCCAGACTCTAGCCAATGTTTATATAGCTTCGGACATGAATTTAGCCATTGTTCCGGTCATTAATAAAATAGACCTTCCCAGTGCAGACCCGGAAAAAACTAAAAAAGAAATCGAAGAAGTAGTCGGTCTTGAAGCTGGAGGCGCTATTTTGGCAAGCGCAAAAGAAGGCATAGGAATAAAAGAGATACTTGAAGCCGTTATAAATAAAATTCCCTCTCCGAACGGAGATCCGCTGTCCCCGCTCAAGGCTTTAATTTTTGATTCGTGGTTTGATTCTTACCAGGGTGTCGTTGCCCTTATCAGAATATTTGACGGTAGTGTTTCCCCGGGCGATATTATCTTGTTGATGAATTCCGGGGTTTCTTACGAAGTCCAAAAAGTAGGTGTTTATAACCCGTATATGAAAGAATTAGATGCTTTAGCCGCCGGAGAAGTCGGATTTATTATCGCAAATATAAAAGATTCGGGCAGATTAAAAATCGGTGATACTATTACCCTTAAAGCCAATCCTGCAAAAGAACCCCTGCCGGATTTTAAGGAGCCGAAGCCGATGGTATTTGCCGGTATTTATCCTATAGATTCCGACGACTATCCTGAACTTAAAGATTCCATAGAAAAATTAAAGCTCAACGACCCTTCATTTTCTTACGAACCGGAAAATTCACTTGCGCTGGGATTCGGCTTCAGATGCGGATTTTTGGGGCTTTTACATATGGAAATAATAGTAGAAAGGTTAGAAAGAGAATACGGTTTAAACCTTATATCTACTTCCCCCACCGTTCTTTACAATATAACGACGGTTAAGGGAGAAATAAAAACCGCGCTTAATCCGATGAAATTTCCTCCTTCTAAAGAGATACCTATGCAGGAAGTAGACCGCATAGAAGAGCCTTTTATTAGAGCAAATATATATGTTCCCTCCGAATTTCTGGGGAAAATAATAAACTTATGCGTCGAAAAAAGGGGGCAGCAGGTTGAGCTTAAATATATAACAAAAAGCAGGGTCCAGCTTGTGTATGAATTGCCTTTGTCGGAGATAGTCCTCGATTTTTATGACCAGCTTAAATCGTTGTCCAAAGGCTATGCCTCTTTTGACTACGAATTCAGCGGGTATAAACCTGCAGATATGATAAAACTTGAAATATTAGTCAATAAAGATCCTGTCGATGCTCTCTCCGTAATTGTTCACAGAGATAAGGCTTACGTTCGGGGAAGAAATATAGTCGAGAAGCTTAGGACTTTAATACCGAGGCAGATGTTCGAGGTTGTTCTTCAGGCGCAAATCGGTTCAAAAATTATAGCAAGAGAAGAAATTAAGGCATTAAGGAAAAATGTTCTTGCCAAGTGCTACGGAGGGGACATTACAAGAAAGAGGAAACTTTTAGAAAAGCAGAAAGAAGGAAAGAAAAAAATGAAAAATATAGGTTCCGTCGAGATTCCTCAGGAAGCCTTCTTATCGATATTGAAGGTTTGACGGTATTTATGTAATATAGACAATTTTTTTAGGCCCCAAATCCCGATTTAGAAACTATTTTAATAAATTCCAATATCCCGTCATTGCGAGCGCAGCGAAGCAATCTCGCTTTAGATTGGTTAGCTGCGCTGGACTTCGTCCCATCTTTGCCTGCATAAAACCGTTGGTTTTATAAACGCAGCTAAAGATATGCTCGCAATGACATTATTAAGTAATTCCGGCAATCCATATATATAAAATCCTAAATCGGGATTTGGGTAGGCTATTTAATTAGACTTAAGAAAAAAAAACTGATATAATTAAAAAGTTTATAAGTAAAATCATTTAGATTTGTGAAAATTAAAATATGAGCAAGCATACTTTATGGGATTACTTTAAAGCAATAGTCATAGCTATCATTATTGCTTTAATTTTCAGAACGTTTGTCGTTCAGGCGTTTAAAATACCTTCCGGTTCTATGGAGCCTACACTGATTCCTGGCGACCATATACTTGTAAATAAGTTTATATACGGTATTAATATTCCTTTTACAAAGTCTTATATTCCCGTATCTCATCCCAAGACGGGACAGGTTATAGTTTTTAAATTTCCTTTTGCGGGCAAATATAATCTGCATAGAGGAATAGATTTTATTAAAAGAGTCGTCGGAGTACCCGGCGACAAAATCCAGATTATTAATAACAGGGTTTATATAAACGGTCATATCTATGAATGCAAATATGCGAAGTGGAAATCAAAAACTATGTTACCGGCTTATAGTTCTCCAAGAGACAACTATGGTCCCGTAATCGTTCCCAGGAAGGAGCTTTTTGTAATGGGGGATAATAGAGACAACAGTTTTGACTCGAGATACTGGGGTTTTGTTCCGTACAAGGATATTGTCGGACAGGCATTTATTATATATTTTTCATGGAATCCTAAAAATCATTTCGATATTTACTGGAAGCGTTTTTTTAAAACTGTCCCCGACTGTTCCTTTAAGAAAAATATAGGGTGATGAGTAAAATTGAAAAAAGAAATTATATTAGGCAATAAAGAAACAGGTTTAATTTTAGATAATTTTATAAATGATATTTTAAGTTCAAAAATTAATTTTAACAACGCCGTTATAATAGGTATAAAAAACGGCGGAGTTCCATTAGCAGGTTTAATTCAAAAGACGGTTTTTAAACGGTTTAATATCGACTGTAAAATAGGATATGTCGATATGACTCTTTACAGGGATGACCCTTTTTCCGTAAAAAAATCGGGAAATGCTACCGAACTTCTTTTTGATATAAACGATAAAGAAGTTATACTTGTGGATGACGTTATAAGCAGTGGAAGAACCGTTAGGGCTTCCATAGACGAGATTTTCGATTTTGGAAGACCGGAAAAGATAAGGCTTGCGGTTTTTATCGATAAAGGCGGAAGAGAATTGCCGATATGTCCGGATTTTATCGGGAAGAAAATAAGAGCCGGTAAAAAAGAAATAATCAATGTAGATGTTCTAAGCAAAAAAAAATTTGTAGAAAAAATATGAGCTTCAATAAAAAAGACCTCATTTCCATTAAAGACCTTTCCGCATCAGACATTAATTATTTCATAGAAACCGCAAAAGAATTTAAAAAAATATCGCTGAAAGACATAAAAAAAGTTCCGACGCTCAGAGGAAAGACCGTCGTGAATATTTTTTACGAACCGTCCACAAGGACAAGATCATCTTTTGAAATTGCTCAGAAAAGAATGAGCGCCGATTCTTTAAGTATTTCCATTTCACAAAGTTCGGTTACGAAAGGAGAAAGCCTTAAAGATACCATACTTAATCTTGAAGCCATGAAGCCGGATGCCTTCGTCTTAAGACATTCGGAATCGGGGGCGGCTTATTTTATATCTAAATTGACCGAAGCCTCTGTAATAAATGCAGGCGACGGAATAAACGAACATCCTACCCAGTGTCTTTTAGACATAATGACCGTCATTGAAGAAAAAAAAGACGTCGGGTCTCTTAAGGTAGCAATAATAGGCGATATTTATCATTCAAGAGTAGCAAGGTCGGATATTTACGGATTTTCTAAGTTGGGAGCAAATGTTTATTTATATGCCCCACATTCCCTTTTACCCAGATTAATCGAACTTAAAAACGTGAGGATAGCAAAAAATATGGAAGAAGCGGTTAAAGATGCGGATGTTATAATAATGCTCAGGATTCAAAAAGAAAGGGCAAGCTATTATTTTATACCGTCTATTGAAGAATACAGAAATTTCTTCCAGTTAACGCCGGAATTGCTCTCAAAGGCTTCTAAAGGGGTCATTATTCTTCATCCAGGACCCGTCAATAGAGATATAGAAATAGCCGGAAGTATAATAAACGGCGGTAAGACCCATATTTTTAAACAAGTTGAAAACGGCGTGGCAATAAGAATGGCATGCCTTTATATATTACTGAGTTATCAAAAAAATAAATGATTAATAATACAATATGCAAAAGCTTTTGATAAAGAACGGAATAATCGTCGATCCTCTAATAAAGACGGAAGTCAAAAGGGATATTTATATTGAAGACGGTATAATAAAAAATTTGCCTTCAAAACAAAAAATCACCGGTGTTAAAACTTTAGATGCCGAAAATTCTATTGTTTTTCCGGGATTAATAGATATGCACGTTCATCTAAGAGAGCCTGGATTTGAATATAAAGAAACCGTTCAAACAGGAATGGAGGCGGCAATAGCCGGCGGTTTTACATCTATTTGTTGTATGCCTAATACTAATCCTGTCAACGATTCCAAGATCGTCGGCAGTTTTTTATTGGATAAAGCAAAAAGCCTTAATTTAATAAACTTATTTCCAATAGGTGCTATATCTAAAGGGTTACAGGGAACTTCTCTTGCAAATATCGGGGAGCTAAAAGAATCCGGCGCAGTTGCTCTGAGTGACGACGGCAATCCCGTCGAAGACGGCGCTCTTATGGGGAGGGCGATGTTATATGCCCGCACTTTCGATTTGCCGGTAATATCGCATAGCGAAGATTCAAAGTTACGCGGCAAAGGAGTTATTAACGAAGGGGTTGTATCCGAGCGACTCGGAGTAGTCGGAATTCCAAGCATTGCCGAAGAAATAGGCATAGCAAGGGATATTATGCTTGCCGGTTATTACGGCGCAAATGTTCATATAGCGCACGTTTCTACAAGCGGTTCGGTTGATATTATAAAAAGGGCAAAACAGTCGGGTATAAATGTTACATGCGAAACCTGCCCCCACTATTTTTCGCTTACGGAAAATGCTTTATTAGACTATAATACTAATGCAAAAATGAATCCTCCTCTAAGAACGGAAAAAGATGTTGCGGCTATTATAAAAGCGTTGCATGACGGCACTATCGACGCTATCGCTTCCGACCATGCCCCGCACAGTAAAGATGAGAAAGATACTACGCTGGATGCCGCACCTTTCGGAATTATAGGTTTACAGACATCTTTGTCATTGACATTAAGGCTTTTTTACGACAAAAAAATTTCTTTAATGCAAGTAGCCGAACTTATGTCTTTAAACCCTGCAAAAATTTTAAAATTAGGCAGAAGAGGCTCTTTACAAAATGGATATATAGCCGACATCACGGTGGCAGATATTAAAAAAGAATGGAAATTTATCGAAAGCAGGGTTAAATCCTTGAGTAAGAATTCTCCTTTTATCGGGGAAGAGTTTAAGGGTATTGCTACCGCCGTAATAGTCGGCGGAAGACTCATAGAGGCAAATTAAATTTAAAATAAATATATAAAATGGCCGGTTCTAAAAAAGAAAAAGCGATATTAATGCTTGAGGGCGGAATTTATTATGAGGGGTTTTATGAAGGCAAAACAATAGAATCTGGAGGAGAAGCGGTTTTTAATACTGCTATGAACGGCTATCAGGAACTTATTACTGATCCTTCCTATAACGGACAGGTTGTCGTTATGACTTATCCTATGGTGGGTAATTACGGCATAAACGATACAGATTTTGAATCCGAGAAAGTATGGATTTCAGGGTTAGTAACAAAAAATTGCGTTCAAAATTTTTCCCATCACGGCTCTTCAAAAAATTTAGCGGAATTTATTAATTCTTACGGTTATCCGGTTATATCAGGTATAGACACGAGGCATATAACTATTTTATTAAGGGACGGAGGTCAGTCTAATGCCTATGTCTCTCCAAAAGAAGCTGGAATCCGGCATATTAAGAGCAGATTAGATGCATTGCCGAAAATGGAAGGTTTAAACCTTGTTTCTAAAGTCTCGACTAAAAACGTTTATGAAAAGAATGTCGATTTTCCGGAGTTTAGAGTAACGGTTATAGATTACGGAATTAAATTTAATACACTGAGATGCTTAAATGATATTAAAGCCGACGTCACGGTGGTTCCACATAATTTTTCGAAAAAAGAAATATTAGATACTGAGCCGGACGGCATTCTTTTGTCAAACGGTCCCGGAGATCCAAAAACAATGGCTGAAGAAGTGGAAATATTAAAAAGCTTTCTCGGCGAAAAGCCTGTTTTCGGCATCTGTTTAGGACATCAATTGCTGTCGTTAGCTCTTGGTTTCGATACATATAAGCTGAAATTCGGACATCATGGAATAAATCAGCCTGTTAAAAATCTAAAAACCGGAAAAGTAGAAATTACGTCCCAAAATCATGGTTTTTGCGTTAATTTTTTGGATAAGTCAAATACAAAGTTGACCCATATCAACTTGAACGATAACACGGTTGAAGGCATTAACAATGAGGGACTTAAAGCGTTTTCAGTCCAGTATCATCCGGAAAGCTCGCCAGGCCCCAGAGATTCGAGATACCTTTTTTCGGAATTTAAAGAATTGTGTTTAAATAGTAAAAAATAGAAATGCGGAAAATTAATAAAATATCTTTTATTCCATCGTATCTGACAATTTCAAATTCCGATTTTATTTCAAAGATAGACGGTCTTTATAGTTTAATGGAAGATTGTAAATTGTGTCCCCGCCGGTGCGGAATAAAAAGGCTTAAGGGAGAAAAAGGTCTGTGCGGAGCGGCCGATAAATTAAAGATAGGAAGCATAAACCTGCATTTCGGTGAAGAGCCGCCGATATCCGGAAAAACAGGCTCCGGAACGATTTTTTTTAGCGGATGTTCTTTGAAATGCAAATTTTGCCAGAATTACCCGATCAGCAGGTATTGTGCGGGAAATTTTTACGATACGGCGGAACTTGCGGACGGCATTATTAAACTTCAGGAAAAAGGGGCAGTCAATATTAATCTTGTTACGTCTATGCATTATATGCCTTTTGTAGCGGAGTCGATATTTCTGGCTAAAAAGAGGGGGCTAAAGATCCCTATCGTTTACAATAGTTCCGGATACGAAGAAGGAAGGTTGTTAAATCTACTAAATGGAATTATAGATATATACCTGCCGGATATAAAATATTCGGATAATAAATATGCTTTAAGATATTCCGGTGTAGCAGGCTATGTCGAAACTAATAGGAAAGCATTGAAGATTATGTATGAACAGGTAAAAGGACTTAAAATAAACATGAATGGAATTGCCGTTTCCGGTCTTTTAATAAGGCATCTTGTACTTCCAGGAGGTATAAGCGGATATGCGGATTCTTTTAAATTTATCGCGGAAGAACTCGGCCGCGATGTTCCGGTAAGCCTTATGAGTCAGTATTTTCCGGCTTATAAGGCACAATATGACCATAAATTAAATAGAAAGATTACGGAAAGAGAATATTCAGCCGCAGTTAAGGAATTAATCGATAAAAATTTAACTGGATTTTTTCAGAATGATACGGATATTAACGATATTGATATAGACGTTATTGAGGCAGTATAAATTTAAAATTATAATAAAAATAAAATATGCCTAAAAGAACGGACATTAAAAGAATTTTAATAATAGGTTCCGGGCCGATCATTATCGGACAGGCTGCGGAATTTGATTATTCCGGAACGCAGGGAGCAAAAGCATTATCCGAAGAGGGATACGAAGTAATTCTCGTAAACTCCAATCCTGCTACTATTATGACTGATCCAGATTATGCTTATAAAACATATATAGAACCGCTTACTAAGGATTTCGTCGTTAAAATTATCGAAAAAGAAAGACCGGACAGTATATTGCCGACGCTTGGCGGGCAAACGGCTCTTAATATTACGTTAGAACTCTTTGACTCAGGAGTTATTCAAAAATACGGTTTAAATATTCTCGGGGCAAATATAGACGCGATTAAAAAGGCGGAAGACAGAGAATATTTTAAGAAAAGTATGGAAAAAATAGGGATTCCGGTTTTGCAGGGCGGTTTTGCCAAAAATATGAAAGAGGCGTATGAGGTGCAAAAAAGCATCGGTTTTCCGGTAATTATTAGACCTTCTTTTACCCTCGGAGGAAGCGGGGGAGGCATAGCCTACAATATTTTTGAATTTGGAGAAATTGCTTCAAACGGAATAAATTTAAGTCCAATTAGCGAAATTTTAATAGAAAAATCTGTTATAGGATTTAAAGAAATAGAGCTTGAAGTAATGACCGATAAGGATAAAAATACTATCATAATTTGTTCAATAGAGAATCTCGACCCTATGGGGATTCATACGGGCGATTCTATCACCGTTGCACCCGTCCAGACTTTAAACGACAGGGATTTACAAAAACTCAGGGACTATTCGATAAAAATAATGGACGAGATAGGCGTCGAAACCGGCGGTTCTAATATTCAGTTTACTTTAGATCCCGACTCCGACGACGTTTACGTTATAGAAATGAATCCGAGAGTTTCGAGAAGTTCCAGTCTGGCGTCCAAGGCGACCGGCTTTGCCATAGCAAAAATCGCCGCTAAGCTTGCAGTGGGATATACGCTTAATGAAATTACAAACGATATTACTAAAAAAACGCTCGCATGCTTTGAGCCGTCCATCGATTACGTCGTAACTAAAATACCGCGTTTTACGTTTGAGAAATTTCCGCAGACCGACAGCACCCTTACGACACATATGAAATCGGTAGGTGAAGTGATGGCTATAGGCAGGACATTCTGCGAATCTATCCAAAAAGCCGCAAGGTCTTTAGAAAGCGGCTATTACGGCATAGAATCGCTTTACGGTCTTGATTTATCTTACGGCGAAATAGAAAAAAAACAGGATCAGAATATAGAAATTATAAAAGAAGAAATCAAATCGCTAATAAAAAATAACGATTATAGAAGATTATTCCTGATAACCGATGCCCTGAGGGTGGGTTTTACCGTAGAAGAAATTAACGAATTTTCTAAAATAGATAAGTGGTTTTTAAATCAGATTAAACTTATAGTCGAACAAGAAAAGAGATTATTTTTGGCTAAAGATCCTTTAGAGGATTTAGAACTTTTAAGAGAATCTAAAGAATATGGCTTTTCTAACAGCATCATTTCAAAATTAATAACGAGAAAAAGCGACGGCAGGCATATTTTACCCGAAGAATATTTAAAAAAAGATGAAGAAGCGATTGCTTTAATAGAAAAAACGGAAAAAATTATAGACGAGGTATGCCGGACAAATAATATAACTAGAGTATTTAAAAAAGTCGATACGTGTGCGGCGGAATTTGAAGCAGCCACCCCTTATATGTATTCGTCTTATGATAAATTTAACGAAATTAAGCCCCTTGAAAACGAAAAAGTTATAATATTAGGAAGCGGTCCTAACAGGATAGGACAGGGCATAGAGTTCGACTATTGCTGTGTTCATTGTTCTTTTGCTTTAAAAGAAAATAATTATTCGTCTATTATGTTAAACTGCAACCCTGAAACGGTTTCCACCGATTATGACACCTCTTCCAGACTCTATTTCGAACCTTTGACTTTCGAAGATACGGCGGCAATTTGCGAGGCTGAGAATACCCCCCCCGTCATACTCCAGTTTGGCGGACAAACACCTTTAAAGTTAGCCAAAAAATTTGACTCAAAAGGCATTAAAATACTTGGCACACCTTTTAAATATATAGATATAGCCGAAGACAGGGAAAAGTTTAAAAATATAATAAATAAATTAAATCTTAGACAGCCTGAAAGCGCTATGGCGTTTAACGACCGAGAGATATACGAAAAAGCAAAAACTATCGGCTTTCCGGTTTTGTTAAGACCTTCTTACGTTCTCGGGGGAAGGGCTATGGAAGTAATATATAACGAAAGCGGCTTAATGGAATACATTAAAAAGATATTTCAGCAGGATGTTTCATTTCCTATATTGATAGATAAATTTCTGGAAGATGCGATCGAAGTTGATGTGGATGCTCTAAGCGATACCGAATCGGTTTATATTGCCGGAATAATGGAGCATATAGAAGAAGCAGGGGTGCATTCGGGGGACAGTGCCTGCTCTTTGCCCGCATTCTCTTTAGACGCGAACGCTGTGGAAAAAATAAAAGATATTACGGAAATAATATGCAGGGAATTTCACGTTAAAGGACTTATAAATATTCAGTATGCCGTAAAAAATAACGAAATATACATAATAGAGGTTAATCCTAGGGCATCGAGAACCATCCCTTTTATAGGAAAAGCCACTGGAGTGCCCGTTGCAAAATTAGCGACCAAGATTCTTCTTGGAGAAAAACTTAAAAATTTTGGACTCGGACGGTCTTTTAATATTAACTATTACTGTGTAAAAGAAGCAGTATTTCCATTTTCTAAATTTTCAAACGTCGATCCTATGCTCGGTCCGGAAATGAGGTCAACAGGGGAAGTGATGGGAATCGACGTAAATTTCGGAATGGCTTATGCCAAATCGCAGATTGCTGCCGGACAGAACCTGCCGCTATCCGGAAACGTTCTTATAAGCGTTAAAGATGAAGATAAAAAATATTTAAAAGAACTTGGCGAATCATTAACGAAATCGGGTTTAAATATACTTGCCACTAAAGGAACCTCCGAATATCTGGATGGAGTCGGTATTAAAAATCAAAGAATAAATAAAGTGAAAGAAGGACGTCCGCATATAATAGACGCCCTTAAGAACAAAGAAATTTCTATGATTTTCAATACGCCGAGGGGTAAAAAATCTCTCGAGGATTCATATATAATCAGGAGAAGCGCCATAGAGTTTTCTCTTCCGTATTATACGACTATGAGAGGCGCAACCGCAGCATGTATGGCAATTAAGGCGCTTAAAGAAAATAATTTGTCCGTAAACGCCTTGCAGGATTATTACAAAGGCATATATATATAATAATAAATATTAAAATTAAAATAAAAAATTATATTAATTATATTAAAGAATGATTTAATTTCATATTATATACCGGAGGTGGTTTTATTGACTACAAACAAAAAAGTTTTTTATATTACGAAAGAAGGTCACGATAATTTGGTTAAAGAGTTAAAACGGTTGAAATCCGTAGAAAGACCGGCGAATATTAAAGCCATCGAAGAAGCAAGGGCGCACGGAGATTTGTCCGAAAATGCAGAATATCAATATGCAAAAGACAAGCAGGGTTTTATAAACGGCAAAATTATGGAGATTGAAGACATGATAGCATGTGCGCAAATCATAGACGTATCTAGAATTTGCGAAGAAAAGGTCGTATTTGGCGCAACAGTAAAATTATTGGATTTGAATACCGATAAGGAAGTTTCATATAAAATAGTCGGAGATACCGAATCCAATATTAAAGAAAGAAAAATTTCCATAAGCTCGCCTATCGCAAAAGCACTTATTGGAAAATGCATAGGCGACGAGGCAAGAATAAACGTTCCGAACGGCGTCAAAGAGTTTGAAATTATTGACATTAAGTATATCTAAAGGTATAATATTATAATATATAAAAAATATATAAAAATCATAAATTTATTTATACATAATTTATGATTTAATTTAACGAAACGAGGAGGATTTATGGCATTAGATAAGGTTCAGGTATCAAAAGTAATAGATGAAATCAGACCTTCATTGCAGTATGACGGCGGAGACGTAGAACTGGTAAATATACACGACGACGGTACGGTTGACGTCAGGCTTAAAGGAGCATGCGCCCACTGTATGGGTTCGATAATGACCCTTAAAGGCGGTATAGAGCGTCTGCTTAAAGAACGTGTTCCAGGCGTTAAAGAAGTCAACGCTGTTTAA